>JBPCVQ010000433.1:0-5602 GCA_051010395.1 Geminicoccaceae bacterium
GGGTTTGATCGTCCAACTTTTGACAAATGACGCCAAAAGTAAGAAGTCTGCCGCCCCATCAAATCCTGCCTAGTTCACGCATCGTGCTGAAAGTTGGCCCTTTTTGCAGCAACCAGGTCATTGGGCCGGTTATGAAGCGGTGGCGCTGATCGGCAGATCGAGCACGATGTCGGTATAGGCGACCCGAGGGGCAATTTGCCCGCGTTTGCCTTTCTGCAGGCGAATCAGGCCGTAATTGGCCATGGTCTTGAGGGTGCGCGAAAGATTGGGCTTATGCCGACCGGACAGCTCGGCGAGTTCGGTCAAGGAGTCGGGCTTCGCCGTGGCGATCAGCTCGAGCAGGGCTCGATTTCGGTCCGAGAGCACCTTGGCGACGCTTTCCATGGAGGTAAACCACACCTTAGGATCGCCGCGGCGATGCTTGAGCTCGCCTCGAGCGACGGCCATGGTGCGTTCCTTCATCTGGTCGTAGCTGGCAATGCCGATCTTGAGCGTGGTCATGGAATCACTCCCCGTTCCTGCAACACCGCGTCGACCTCGGCCCAGAAGTCAGCGAGGAGGGTGGCGGCGTCGCGATAGTCATAGGGCCGTATGGTCCGCTCGCGATGCTTGTGGTCCTGCGCTTTGCGTGATCGTCCGGCCGGGCCCGACGTTCGACGGACCGGATGAGCGTTGTCGAAACCGACGAGCCTTTCGCCTTCCTGATCGTGGAGGGTGAGCGAATAGTTCAGGCCGTGGGGTTTCTCTGGTGTCGCTGGTATCCGTTGCACGCTGAACTTCACCCAATGGCGGCCGGCGGGATCGACGACCAGCACCTGGCCGTCGAGATCAAGCAGGGCGTCCAAGCTATGGTCGATCTCTGGTCCACTCATCCTACATGGTTATCATTAACTGATAACTAAAGGCAACGAGTATGATTCCATTCAAACAGGACATAATATCCTTTATGTCCTGTTATTTCCGATTGTGTTCCGCAGCCACGAGACGTACAACCGGGCCAGGTCGCACCACCGGAGCCCGTCATGACCCTCAAGCCGATCGATCGCCGCTGGCTGGTAAAAAGGATTACGGCCCTCGCCAGCGTCGTCAGTGTAGGCGGCGCTGCCGTTTTTGTGCGCGATACCTTTTTCGCCTGGCGCCGTGATCAGCGCGAGCAAGAGAAGCACGACCTGGCGCTCGCCGATCGGCAGCAAGGCCAGGTGGTCGAGATCGGCAGAGCAGAGGAAATTGATACCGCCAGACCGCTTATCGCCGTTCGGGCCGATCAGAAAGCCTATCTGCCGACATCGAAAGGCTCGATCACCGTCGATCCGACGATTCCGATCTGATGGTGGCGACCGCTCTGCCGGCCGTGTCCGACGTTCGGTCGGTCCTATCCCATGCTTCCTTGGCCGTGCCTGATCTGATCACCGACAGCGGCGAGGATGCCATCCGCAGTTTCATCGAATTCTTCACGGTCACGATCAGGAATCCGAACACGCGCGCCGCCTATGGCCGCGCCGCACGGGATTTTTGCGACTGGTGTCAGACAATGGGCCTGCACCGGCTCGGTGCGATCGAGCCGGTGCATGTCGGCGCCTATGTCGAGCTCATGACCCGAAAGCGCACGCCGACGACCGTGAAGCAGCATCTGGCGGCGCTCAGGATGCTGTTCGACTGGCTGGTCGCCGGCCAAGTTCTAAAAATCAACCCGGCGGCGGCGGTCAAAGGGCCGAAGCATGTGGTCAGGTCCAGCAAGACGCCGGTGCTGGCGCCGGAGGAGGCCAAGGCGCTTCTCGACAACATCGATCTCGGCACGGTGGTTGGGCTTCGCGATCGTGCCTTGATCGGGCTGATGATTTTTAGTTTCGCGCGCATCGGCGCCGCCTTGGCGATGAATGCCGAGGATCTGTTTCATCAGCAGCGAAGGCTCTGGCTGCGCCTGCATGAAAAGGGCGGCAAGCATCACGTCATGCCCTGCCATCATGCCCTCGAGGCCTATCTCTTGGATTATCTTGAGGCGGCTGACCTCGGCGCCGAGCCCAAGAGGCCGCTTTTCCGCGCGGCGATCCGCGGCACCAAGGCGCTCGGGCCGAACCGGCTGACGAGAGCGCGCGCCTTCGAGATGGTGCGCCGCCGTGCCCGCCAGGCGGATATCCCGACCCTGATCTGCAACCACAGTTTCCGCGCGACCGGCATCACCACCTATCTCAAAAATGATGGCCAGCTGGACAAGGCAGCGCAGATGGCGGCCCATGCCTCGACCCGCACCACCCAGCTCTATGACCGCCGGCGGGACGAGGTCTCGCTCGATGAGGTCGAGCGGATCAGGCTGTGAAATCGCCCGCCGTCGAACAATTTTGGACCAATGCGATCGATAGCATTCGGCACGCTCTGGATCATTTCGCGGAGCTGTCGACGGCGCGACCACATCTCGATCAGACCCATGATAAAAAATGGATCGTGATCAGCACTGCATTGGCCACCGAAGCGTTTTTCAAAGCGGCCTTGTTGGAAGATGGGAAGAAAATTGACAATGCCAAAGGGCGCTACATACCCATGGAAACGGCGATCAACGCGCTGAAAGCCTCCCAACTTCCAACCTCCGAGAGCCTTCTAATTCGGATCGCAGAGAAGGTGTCAAAGCAGCGGGATGAGATCCTCCATCGACCACATGATCCAAAGATGGAATTGTCATATTCGGCGATTTTAATTCTCGGCTTGCTAGAGATGATCAAACGTCGCCTCGGCAATCGACCAAGTGCTATCGTGACAGAATGCCAAGAACTGGGTGAAACGATCGTCTCTAAAATCGAAATTTCATTCCTGGATGAACATGAGAAAATTATCAGTCAATTTCTCAGCGAGAACTATTCGGATCAGTTTTTCGAACCATGCCCTTATTGCGGGGCTCATAGCGTAGTTGATGGCGGTGTTGAATGTGTTGTTTGCTACGCTGATCTGAGTCGCTCTGAATGCGACCGATGCGGCTACGATCGCCTATATCCGTCATATCTCGGCGATCCAGGTTGCGAGGTCTGCTCTCAGCAATCCGTTGCGAAGGAATGATCAAACGAGCCTCCGCCCCTCGGGGAGCACGGCGCTTATTCGGGTAAATTCCAACAAAGGAACGAAACGCGACATAGACTCGTTGCCGACAAACCTCGACGAGGCTTGTTTTGCCGGGAATTGATTTCTTTGGGTTTTTCGTGGACCAAATGAGGTTATTTCGGGCTCGATTGAGGCCGCCGGCGCTCATCCCGAAAAATACCTGTTTTTCGTGACCGACCCGACGATCATCAACATCGAAAAGTCAGTTTCTCTTTCAAAATCAAATGGTTGATATTTCGCTATGTCGCGTTTCGTACCCTTGTTGGAATTTCCCCTGCAGCATAGCAGCCACCTTAAAGGGAGGCGCCCGTATGACAGACTTCAGAACGACTACGCTTGGCCACCTTGATCGCGTCGACCTGCGCGACATTTGGACCAGCGAAGCCAGAGACTTCACCCCGTGGCTCGCGCGTGAGGAAAACCTCCAAATTTTGGGTGACACCCTCGGCATCGACCTGGAACTCGAAGCGCAGGAAAAGGCCGTCGGCCCGTTCCGCGCGGACATCCTCTGCAAGGATATTGGAACCGATGCATGGGTACTGGTCGAGAACCAGCTCGAACGAACCGATCACGGTCATCTCGGGCAACTGCTGACGTATGCCTCCGGCCTCTCGGCAGTAACGATCGTCTGGATCGCTGCCCACTTCACGGAGGAACATCGCTCAACGCTCGACTGGTTAAACAAGATTACAGACGAGAGTTTTCGCTTCTTTGGTCTGGAGCTTGAGCTGTGGCGGATCGGCGACTCGCCTGCCGCGCCGAAGTTCAATATCGTTTCCAAACCGAACGACTGGTCGCGCTCTGTCGCACAGGCAGTACGTGCGATCGATGAGACGGAGTTGTCCGAGACGCGTGCTACTCAACAGGCCTATTGGAGCACTTTTCAGCATGTGCTTAACGAGACGGCCGGTCCGGTGTTGGGCAATCGCAAGCCCTGGCCGCGCTCATGGATTGCCTATCCGATAGGACGTAGCGTGTTTAATCTTAACGCAGCCATGACTCGTTCCAAGAACCGCATCCGCGCGGAGCTCTACATTAGAGGTGACGATGCAAAGGCATTCTTCCACCTCTTGCAGGAGCAAAAGGAGGCCATCGAAAGTGAGTATGGCTACCCGCTTGAATGGGAGGAATTGCCCGCCCGGCAAGACAGCCGGATTGCCGTCTATATGAACAGTGCCGACCCAGAGGACGAAAAAGACTGGTCGCGCCAGCATGATTGGCTGGCAACGAAGCTCAATGACTTGCATCGGGTTTTCGCAGATCGCGTCCGGGCGCTCGACGCGGATGAATGGCAAGCTGACTTGGAAGACGATACGACCCCCTCACTCAGCAATGCCATCTAGCGTTGTGAATAAGAAGTTAAGGCTAGGGCTTGCGGAAGCTTTAAATACCTTCGCTTCGCTCAGACCATCCCCTTAGAAGGGACCTCATTGCCGGCCCCTTAAACCCCGCTAGGATATTTGCAGAACAACCTTTTGGCCGGACGAGGGCGACGGTATCATGCGCAGGCGGTACAGGCGGGGACGCCGATGACCGCGAACGACCAAACGACCTTCTTGCCTGGCAAGGGGGTCGTTTTTTTGATCTCTTCGACAGCTTCGAGGGAACTGGGCCAAGTCGGGAGTCATTCAGGATCCCCCACCGACACCTCACGCAATCCCGCTGACTGCATAGGCTTTGCCGATTTTTGCCTTGAGTGTCCAGCCGTCGTCGGTCTTTTGCCAGGCATCACTGGTAGTCGGGATCAGGTCCATTTTCCCGGCTACGGGCTCCTTGCGGAAACCTGAATTCTCAAAGCCGTAGCGGAGATAAACCTCGCTCACCGTCTCACTGAGGGTACAGAGAGAGACGTTACCGGAGCATCCGGAACGTTCTGACCAACGTACGGCTGCTTCGATAAGCACGCCGCCAGCGCCAGAGGTTGCAGGGCTGGCGACGATACCGTTGATGTAGACATAGGTAGGAAACGTCGAAACCGTCATGATTCCAATTGGGGCACCATTGAACATATACACGAACCCATTGAGGCACGCCCTTCCGCTGCCTCTCCGTCCGCTCCGTTCGATGGCATTGATGACCGAGCGTCCGTCCGCGAATTTCTGTTGCCATTCATCGAGACGGGCTTTGGCGCCCCTCGATGAGAAAAATTTCTTCTCCCATTCCTTCCCGGAGGTCCAATCGATCATGCCTTCGCGCAGTTGTTGAGCGTAGGCGACCGTGCTTTCGAGATTGATCGGCCCGATGACGGGATTTTTCTTGGATGTTCCGAGCATCAACATATCTCCGCCCTGATAGATCTGTTCAAAACTCCCTAGTGCTGGACGAAGGTCATGGTCTTGCAAAGATTGAGGAGAGGGCACGGTTGCAGCGACATGGGCGCGCGCTGAGGAAAGCAGGGCCGGGGATGCCTGCGACGCAGGACAAACACCATGCTGCGCTAGCGGGGAAACCTCGGCAGGAGGACGTTGTTCTGCTGCTTGGGCAGGCGTAGAAGCATGGCTAGGATGAATGC
>JBPCVQ010000434.1:0-4094 GCA_051010395.1 Geminicoccaceae bacterium
TGCATGAATCAAATGAGGCGGTCGCACCATTAGACGGCACCCGCAAGTTCTGCCAACGCCGCCGTCAGAACGCGGGTGCCGGCCGCCAGGTCTTCGGGGCTGGCACTTTCGGCTGGATTGTGGCTGATGCCGCGCTCGCAGGGTACGAACAGCATCGCGGTCGGGCAGATTTCCGATAGAAAATTAGCGTCGTGGAACGCGCCCGACGGCATGAGCTGATAGCCGACATTCAAAGCTTTGGCGGCACACTCAAGCGTATCCACCAAGTTGGATGCGAAGATCGATGGTGCACGGTTGAACGTCTCGGCGACCGAGACCTCGCAAGCGCCTGCATGACGCCGACAGATCTCGGCGATGCGGTCGCCTTTTCGCTCCAGGACGGCCTCATCGGGGTGACGAAAATCGATGCTGAACAGCACCTCTTCAGGCACGGTGTTCGGCGAGTTTGGCATGACATCGAAACGCCCGACGGTGAAGCGGACCTGATCGTCGCCATCATGCATCAGCTCTTCGAGAGCCGTGATCATGCACACGGCGCTCCTTAGCGCATCCTTCCGCACCTTGAGCGAGGTGGTGCCCGCATGGGCGCCCTCGCCCCGGACCCTGACCAGATACCAACGTGCCCCTTGAATGCCGGTGACCACGCCGAGCGGCAGGCCTTTTGCCTCCAACTCCGGCCCCTGCTCGATATGGGCCTCGATGTAGGCCCCGAGCGGCGTGTTGAAGCGGCGCCGCTCGAGATCCAGGGTCGCGTTCAGGGTTTCGCGAAGGGCAGCGGCAAAGCGCACGCCATTGAGATCGGTGACCTCGAGACAGTCATCGAGTGAGCGCGCGCCGGTATAGACCGCCGATCCCATAGCGCCTGGCGAAAAACGCCCACCTTCCTCATTGGTCCAGGCGACCACCTCGACCGGCAGCCTGGTCTCGATGTCCAGATCATCCAGCGCTTCGAGGGCTTCCAGACCGGCAAGTACGCCGTAGATTCCATCGAACCGGCCTCCAGCCGGCTGGCTGTCCATATGCGAGCCGGTAACCACCGGCGGCGCCTCATTGTCTCTGCCGCTTCGGCGGATGAAGAGGTTGGCGATATCGTCGACCAGCACCTGATAGCCCCGCGCCTTGGCCCAGGAAATCAAGACGGCGCGTGCCCGGATATCCTCCTGCGTCAGGCATTGACGATTGACGCCGCCTCCGGGAATGGCGCCGATGCGCGCCATGGCGACATGCCGTTGCCAGAGGCGGTTCTTGCGCACAGCGCTTGCCGTTTTCAAAAGGAGATCTGGCACGGCGGATGCCTCTTCAGGCGTGGCGATCACGTGATCTCCTTGTTCTTGGGTTCGAGGTCAAAGCGAACCGTTCTTGATGTTATTTCAGCGTTTCGCGGACCGGCGATAGATGAGCAGAACGATCCTGGATGTCAATCTGGGTGGAGTGACCACCTCAATTTGTTTCTGCAACCATCGAAAAATGAGCCTGAAAATCCCAAGGTATGCGGACAGATGTCGATGTGGCTTCAGGGGATTTTGCACCCAACATGCCGCCAGCCTCTCACTCTCTTGGCACACTCTCGTGATAGGATGATCGGCAGGCTATTGAATATGCTGGGAGCCCGTACTGGGCTGGGGAGGAACCATGTCGACGCCGACCGTCTTTGAACTCTACGCGGTCAAATATGCCGAGCACCACAGGTCGGCCAGGGAAAACTTCATCTTCCAGGACATTCACGATGGGCCGATGCCGCTCGATTATTATGTCTGGGTGGCGACCTCACCAGAGAAGACGTTCATCATCGATATCGGTTTCGACAAGGCGACCGGTGACCGGCGCGACCGGCATGTTCTGCGGCATCCCTCGGAAGGCCTTGCCCTTTTGGGTATTGATGCCGGCACGGTCGAAGAGGTGGTCATCACCCACATGCACTACGACCATGCCGGCAGTCTCAGCGGCTTTCCTAAGGCGACGTTCCACCTGCAGGACCGGGAGATGAGCTACGCCACCGGGCGCTATATGTGCCATGACCGCATCCGCCTTCCCTTCGACGTCGAGAATGTCACCGACATGGTGCGCCATGTTTACGCGAAGCGGGTCGCCTTCCATGACGGCGACGACATCCTGGACAGCGGGCTCAGCGTGCATCTGGTCGGCGGGCACAGCCACGGCTTGCAGTTCGTCCGTGTCCACACCAAGCGCGGCTGGGTGGTGATCGCCTCCGACGCCGCCCATTTCTATGCGCATATGGAGACCGGCAACCCATTCTCGATCGTCTTCAATGTCGGCGATATGCTGGAAGGCCACCGCCGCTGTCACCAGCTCGCGGACAGCCCGGACCACGTCGTGCCTGGCCACGATCCCCTGGTGATGGCGCGCTATCCACCGCCGTCTAAAGAACTGGAAGGCATTGTCGCCCGCCTCGACGAGCCGCCGAGGCCAGGGTAGCAGGGCAACCGGAAGTCAGTGGTTCTGCCGGCCGAGAAGCCGGGCCACCTCCAGCTCTTCGAAGCGGTAGGCCTCGTTGCAGAATTCACATGTGACGAGCAGACCGCCGTCTTCCTGCTTCATCGAGGCGATATCTTCGGGCCTGAACTGGCGGAGCAAGGTCTCGACGCGCTCGCGGGTGCAGCGGCAGCGAAAGCTGAGTGGCTGGGCATCGAATATCCGCACACCCTCTTCGTGAAACAGGCGCAGCAGCAGACGTTCCGGCGAGAGATCCGGATCGATCAGTTCCGCATTCTTGACCGTCTGCAGCAGCATCATGGTGCGGCGCCAGTCCTCGATCGCATCCTTGCCATCGCCATTCTGGCTTTCTTCCGGCAGGCACTGCACCATGATGGCTCCGGCGCGCCAAAAGCTGGTGCCGACGCCGTCATCGAGATGCTCGACCGCGATCTTCATGCCGGTCTTCACCTGTTCGCTCTGGCGAAAATATTGATGGATACAGTCGGTCAGGCTCTCGCCTTCAAGCTCGACCAGCCCCTGATAGGCCTGAGACTGATTGTCCTGATCGACGGTAACCGCGAAATGGCCCTTGCCGAGGAGATCCGGCACCGTCTCCTTCTCGACCGACGCCACGGCCGTGGCGTCGAATTTGGCGTAGCCGCGCATGCCGCCGTTATGGGTGCAGTCCGCCACCATCAGCGAGATCGGGCCGGCGGAGCGGGTCTGCAGGCTGAAGGTGCCGTTGAATTTCAAGCCGCCCGCAAGCGTGGCGGCAAGCACGAACATTTCGCCCAGGAGACGGCTGACGGCGGGTGGATAGTCATGTCGGGTCAGGACGACGTCGACGGTGTCGCCAAGCCTTATCACGCGGCCGCGAAGGGCGGTCTGCTCCAGCTGAAACGGTCTCGAAATGTCGTCAGCGATGGTTTCCGCGCTCATCAATCCTCCGCCCGGGGCGGGCAGCCTCTACAAGGAGCCGGCACCTCGGCCAAGTGCAGGGTGTCTATTTCAGTCTGGGATACCCGCCCTCGGGCAAGATTGCCTCAAAGCTGGCCGGGGGATCAACCCAGACACCAGGCGAGGATGCCTTTTTGCGCGTGCAGCCTGTTTTCCGCCTGGTCGAAGACGACCGATTGCGGCCCATCGATGACCGAGGCGCTCACCTCTTCATCGCGATGAGCGGGCAGGCAGTGGAGAAACAGGGTTTCCGGGGTTGCAACCGCCATCAGCTCGTCGTTGACCTGATAGGGACCGAGCAACCGCCGCCGACGTTCGGCTTCCGCATCGCCCATCGAGACCCAGACGTCGGTCATGACGGCATCGGCGCCGGCGACGGCCTCCTTCGGGTCGTCGACGACGGTCACTCGGGCCTGGCGCTCCTCGGCCCATTTGACCACGTCCGGATTGGGACGGAGGGTCTCGGGGCAGGCGATGTTGAGGTTGAAGTCGAAGCGCTGGGCCGCATGAATCCATGAATTCGCGACATTGTTGCCGTCACCGGTCCAGGCCAACGTCCTGCCGCTAATTGATCCCCGGTGCTCCTCGAAGGTCATGATGTCAGCCATGATCTGGCAGGGATGCGAGAAGTCGGTCAGGCCGTTGATCACGGGCACATCGGCGGCGTCAGCGAGCTGCACGAGCTTTTCGTGGCTGTCGGT
>JBPCVQ010000435.1:0-3130 GCA_051010395.1 Geminicoccaceae bacterium
CTTCATGGTCACGATCGCGAGCCCGACCGGATGATAGATCGCCGCGAACATGCCGATCACGAAGAGGCCGATGCCGATCTGCAGCGGAGTCGCAGCAAAGCTGGTTGCTATCGATGCGAGGCCGACCCCGAAGAAGAAGACGCACATCATGCCGTCCCGGCTCCATCGATCGGCGAGCCATCCCGCCGGCAGCGCGAAAACGCCGAACGCGAAGAAACCGGGCGTCGCATAAGCCAGAAGCTCGGCATAGCTCACCCCCCACTCCCGATAGAGGGCAAGCGCTGCGACGGTGGCGAAGATCAGCATGAACAGATGGTCGAGAAAATGCCCGATATTGAGCAGCAGGAAATAGAGTCGGTCATAGGCCATCATTGTCCTCACGACTTCAGCCTGTGCGTTTCGCCAGCTAACCTTCCGATGTGGTCGTACCACCAGCCGTCGCACGTTATGTCTGGTCAGACAACGATGTCATGAGCATCCGCAGGCTTCGGGGACATTCTTTTCATTCCCGGCTGGACACACCCATAGTTCACCGGGTTAGCTGGCAAACAGAGCCGCAAGGCTGACGCCAATCAGGGGGAAAATCGATGGCACTGGAAAAAGGCATCACACGCGAGGGCACCGGACAGGCGGGAAAAAGCTGGAACATTCTCGGCCAGATCTACTTTCCCAAGGCCGTCTGCGAAGACAGCTTCGCCTTTGAAACCAACAGCGACCCCGGCCAGTTCGTGCCGGTTCACGTCCATCCGACCCAGGACGAATTCATCCTCGTGCAGGAAGGCGAACTCGACCTCAAGCTGGACGGTGAATGGCTGAAAGCCAAAGCCGGCGACCTCGTACGCATGCCGCGCGGCATTCCTCATGGCTACTTCAACAAGTCGGACAAACCCGCAAGAGCTCTCTTTTGGGTCTCGCCTACGAGAAAGCTCGAGCAGCTATTCGACAAGCTCCACAATCTCGAAGACGTCGAAGAAGTCGTTAAGCTCTCAGCCCAGCACGAAGTCGATTTCCTCCCGCCCGAAGCCAACGAATAGTGGCGTGGCGTGGCCACTTCATTGACTTTTGCCGCCATCGTTGGGCTCGAAGGTATACGCCCAGGTTTGACGCCGACCTGGGTGGCGTAGGCTAAAGAAATATCGCTGGTCGGGGCGCCTTGGCTACTCCTTGCGGGGTTGGCGGCGGTTGTGCTGTGCGCTCCTCCTTGCTTGTGGCGCTCAGCATCGCAGATGCCAAAATTTTTCCAATTGATAAAAAATCAAAAAACAGCCTAAGATATGATCGAGGTCAAAACGGAGCGAAATGCCGATGTCGCTAGCCGCGGGTCGATTGCCTAAGAACCAACTGGAGCGGAATTTTTCGGACTTGCATCCGCCGCTTTCCGACCATGAAGCGTTGGTGGCGGCCGACCGTTGCTACTTTTGCCATGATGCGCCGTGCATTACGGCCTGTCCGACCGACATCGACATTCCGATGTTCATTCGCCAAATCGCAACCGGGCATGACAAGGCAGCTGGCAGGACGATCCTGGATCAGAACATCCTCGGCGGCATGTGCGCCCGCGTCTGTCCGACTGAAACGCTGTGTGAGCAGGCCTGCGTACGCGAGGTCGCCGAAGGTAAGCCTGTCCTGATAGGGCGCCTGCAGCGCCATGCCACCGATGCCGTCATGGCCGAGGGTCGGCATCCTTACACCCGCGCCGCTTCGAGTGGAAAAACCGTCGGAGTCGTGGGGGCCGGCCCTGCCGGCCTGGCGGCTGCACATCGGCTGGCGGTCCACGGCCACGAGGTCGAGATCTACGATGCGCGTCCGAAAGGCGGCGGGCTGAACGAATATGGCATCGCGGCCTACAAGACCGTGGATGATTTCGCGGCGAATGAACTCGATTGGCTGCTCGGGATCGGCGGCATCGCGCTCAAAACCAGCCGGCGGCTGGGGGCAGACCTCTCGCTCGACGAACTGCAAGGCCGACATGATGCCGTCGTGCTGGCAATGGGCCTCACAGGCGTAAACGCACTGAGTTCCGAAGGCGAGGATCTCAGCGGTGTCGAGGACGCTGTCGACTTTATCGCCCATGTGCGCCAGGACGATCGAGGGTCGATACCGGTCGGCCGCAACGTCGTCGTCATCGGTGGCGGCATGACTGCTGTCGATGCCGCGGTTCAGGCGAAACTCCTTGGCGCCGAGACCGTCACCATCGCGTATCGAAGGTCGCGATCCGAGATGCCGGCAAGCAGTTTCGAGCAGGACCTTGCGGCGGCCAAGGGCGTCCTAGTCCGCGAAAACCTGCAGCCGCTTCGAATAGATGGCGGCGATGCTGTTGAAAAAATCACGCTTGCCTACACCCGAATGCATGAGGGGACGCTCGAGGCGACGGGCGAAACCCTCACGCTGGAGGCCGATCACATCCTGAAAGCGATCGGCCAGACGCTGGACTGCCCTCTCGACCTCGGCATCGACGGCCGGAAAATTGCCGTCGATGCCGAGGGCCGGACCAGTGTGGTCGGCATTTGGGCAGCAGGCGATTGCGCCGGGGGCGGCGACGATCTGACGGTGACCGCAGTCGCCGAAGGCCGCGATGCCGCCGAGAGCATCCACCGCTTTTTGACGGAGGGCTGACCATGGCCGACATCCGTAACGACTTCGTGGGCATCAAATCGCCGAATCCCTTCTGGCTCGCCTCCGCCCCGCCGACCGACAAGGAGTATAATGTCCGCCGCGCGTTCGAGGCGGGCTGGGGCGGCGTGGTCTGGAAGACACTGGGCATGGACGGTCCGCCGATCGTCAACGTCAACGGGCCGCGCTACGGCGTCGTTTACGGAGCCGATCGCCGCCTCCTCGGGCTCAACAATATCGAGCTGATCACCGACCGGCCGCTGCAGACCAATCTCGACGAGATCAAGGCGGTCAAGCGAGACTATCCCGACCGCGCCGTCGTCACCTCCCTGATGGTGCCCTGCGAAGAGCCCTGCTGGAAAGACATCCTCGCCCGCGTCGAGGAGACAGAATGCGACGGCGTCGAGCTCAATTTCGGCTGCCCCCACGGCATGTCCGAACGCGGCATGGGCTCGGCCGTCGGGCAAGTTCCAGAATACATCGAGATGGTCGCCCGCTGGTGCAAGACCCACACCCG
>JBPCVQ010000436.1:0-3236 GCA_051010395.1 Geminicoccaceae bacterium
ATGATTGCTCTGCATCATGACGTGTTCTGATGACTGGTCATGGCTCATTTCCGCAGCATACCTTATGGCAGCTTTCTGACGGCAAGCCGATGACCGTTCGGCAAAGCGTTAACAAAATGTGGATCCACGAGCTATAGTGGATCTCAAGGCAGTGTCAGCGTCAAATGGCATGACCGGCAAACGATCAGGGAGGCTTGGCATGGGTGGATCGCACCGATGAAGGTCGTCGTCGCAGGCGGCGGGATCGGCGGTCTGACGTTGGCGCTGATGCTGGAGCGGCGCGGAATCGACGTCCAGATTTTCGAGCAGGCCGCCGAGGTAAGAGAACTCGGCGTCGGCATCAACACGCTGCCGGTAGCCATCCGCGAACTCTCCGAGATCGGCCTGCTTCCCTCCCTCGATCTCGCCGGCATCCGGACCAGGGAGCTGGTCTACCTGAACCGTCAAGGCCAGGAAGTCTGGCGCGAGTTGCGCGGCATTGATGGCGGCCATCCGCTGCCACAGTTTTCGATCAACCGCGGCCGTTTCCAAAAGCTGCTCTATGATGCGGTCATCGAACGCCTCGGGCCGGATGCCGTGCAGACCGGCCAGCGCCTCGCCGGTTTTCTTCAGGATGAAGGCGGCGTCACCGTGCATCTCACCGATGGCAGCGACGGCCTCTCCAGCCGCACACTCCGCGGCGATGTCCTGGTCGCGGCCGACGGCATCCATTCGGCGGCGAGGCAAATCTTCTATCCCAAGGAGGGGGCACCCTCCTGGAACGGTGTGATGATGTGGCGGGGCGCTACGGTGTTCGAAAAATTTCTCGACGGCCGCACCATGTTCATCGGCGGCGGCATGGGTGCCAAGTTCGTGCTCTACCCGATTGCCGAGACCGGCAATGGCAAGATGCTCACCAATTGGGTGGTCAACGTGAAGGTGGCCGACGGCGCCACACAGCCGCCGCCGAAAGACAGCTGGTCGCGTCGCGGCCGCCTTGACGACGTGCTCCCTTACGCCAAGCGGTTCGCCGTGCCCGGTGTCGATATCGAGGCCTTGGTGCGCGCGACGGACGCCTATTACGAATATCCCATGTGCGATCGTGATCCGCTGCCTCGCTGGAGCTTCGGGCGGGTGACGCTGCTCGGTGACGCCGCCCATCCCATGTATCCGGTCGGCTCCAACGGGGCGAGCCAGGCGATCCTGGACGCGCGCTGCCTGGCGGATGCCTTGAAGACGGCCGAACATCCGATGCAGGCGCTGCATCTCTATGAAAGAGAACGCCTCGCCAAGACCGCGGCCATCGTCAAGGCCAATCGCAAAGGCGGCCCGGAACGGGTGATCGACGAAGTGGAAAAACGGGCGCCGGCCGGCTTTACGGACATCGAAACGGTGCTCAGCCACAACGAGCGCTCCGCCGTCATCGAGGCCGCTACCGGACAAAAACCGGTCACTGCACGGGATATCGACAAGGGACATGCCGCTCCTCGGCCGAGTGTACATGTCGCATGACAGAGATCGAACGCATCGCCTGGACACCGCCTGCTGACTGGAGCCAGGCCTACGACAATCGCGCCGCCGTCGGCCAGAGCGAAGTCGAGGCCTTCATCGCCAGAATCGAGGCTGAGGCCAGAGCATTCCGCGCTGAGATGGCACAGCTTGGACGGGCCCGATTGGATCGGTCCTACGGCGATCGCCAGCGCCAACGCTTCGACCTGTTCCTGCCCGACAAACAGCCGACGACCCTAGCCGTCTTTGTCCATGGTGGGTATTGGCGAAGCTTCGACAAGTCCTCCTGGTCCCATCTCGCGGCCGGCGCGCTTGCGCGAAACGCGGCTGTCGCCATGCCGAGCTATACGCTTTGTCCCGATGTCAGGATCAGTGACATCACCAAGGAGATCACGCAGTTTCTCCGAAAAGTCGCCTCCGAGTTCGACCTGCCCATTCGCCTTGCAGGCCATTCCGCAGGCGGCCACCTCGTCACCCGCCTCGCCACCAGCGACGCGCTGGACCGCGGACTTGGTGAGCGGATCGTCAAAATCGTCAGCATTAGTGGCGTTCATGACCTTCGGCCGCTGCTCAAGACGGCGATAAATGACGATCTCAGGCTCGATCTGGATGAAGCCCGCACCGAAAGCCCGCTCCTGCTGGAGCCGATCGACACTATCGACCTCACCTGCTGGGTCGGCAAAGATGAAACTCAGGCGTTTCGCTTGCAAAACCTTCAACTCGCCCAGGTCTGGGGCGGGCTCGGTGCTCGAACCGAAGCTGTCGAAGCTTTGGGCCGACATCATTTCAGCGTCGTCGATGATCTCGCCGACACCGAGAGCGCACTTGTCGAAGCCCTGATGGGCTGAGCTGTCCAAAGGCCCTGAAGAGTGTTTGGCCGCCTGGGCGACGGCGTGACGGCCTGCATCTGACTTGCGCGCAAACGGCAGACAATTGTTCAGATCGCGAGCACATGTCCTTGAAAAGGCCTGTGAATACGTAGGCATCGGACCGCATTGTTGACAGAACGCTGCTATCGTTCTGTAAACGAACGACGAACACTTAATATTTCCTGGGAGACAATCGAATGAAGCAAAAGATGATGACGGCGGCAGCGCTTGGTGCGCTGCTTGTCACGGGTGCCGCGGGTGCGGCTACCCTTGATGACGTCAAGGCCAAAGGGCATCTGCAATGCGGCGTTTCCACTGGCCTTGCCGGTTTTTCCTTTACCGATGACGCCGGTGGCTGGGATGGGTTCGATGTCGACTACTGCCGAGCGCTCGCCGCCGCCATCTTCGGTGACCGCGAGGCGGTGAAGTTCACGCCGACCACCGGTAAGACGCGCTTCACGGCGCTGTCCTCCGGCGAGATTGACGTGCTCGCCCGCAATACCACCTGGACGTTCAGCCGCGATGCCGACCTGAAGCTCACCTTCATTGGCGTCAGCTACTATGACGGTCAGGGTTTCATGACCCGGAAGGATCTGGGCGTGACCTCGGCGACCGAGCTGGACGGCGCCACCGTCTGCATCCAGACCGGCACCACCACCGAGCTCAACCTCGCCGACTACTTCCGCGCCAACGGCATGAGCTACGAGCCGGTGCCGATCGAGACCAACGCGGAAGCGCAGCAGAAATATCTGTCCGATGCCTGCGACGTCTACACCACGGACGCCTCTGGTCTCGCCGCGACCCGCGCCACCTTCGAGGATCCGGAGAACCATGTGCTTCTTCCGGAGATCATCTCCAAGGAGCCGCTCGGGCCGCTGG
>JBPCVQ010000437.1:0-2622 GCA_051010395.1 Geminicoccaceae bacterium
AGGCCGACGGTGTACAGACAGTAGTCCGCATCCATATCGACACAGCCCTTCGCCATGAAGGTGCTGATGACGCCAATCCCTGTCTTGTCGCAGAGAAGGCGGAGCTGCTTGCTCGCGCGGCGGCGGATGCAGCCATTGCCGGCGAGGATAACCGGACGCTTAGCCTCCTTCAAAAGCTCGAAAGCACGATCGACGATCTTGTCGTCCGGAACCGAACGACGAAAGCGCCGGGGGCTGATGGGAGCGGTGGATGCATCGAGCTTCGCGATATCCTCCGGGAGCTCGATCAACACGGCGCCGGGCTTTTCGGTACGCGCCATCCTAACGGCTTTGCGCACAATTTCAGGAATGGAGTCTGGCGTGCGCACGGTCTCGGCCCATTTGGTGACCGGCTCGAACATGTCGACCACGTCCATCACCTGATGGGATTCCTTATGGAGCCGCGACGTGGCCCCTTGCCCAGTCAGGACCAGCATCGGCGCACGATCCATGTTGGAATCGGCGACCCCGGTAATCAGATTGGTGGCGCCCGGGCCGAGCGTGCCGAGGCAGCCCGCGGGGTTGCCGGTCAGACGTCCATAGACTTCCGCCATGAAGGCGGCACCTTGCTCATGGCGGGTCAGCATGAAACGAATCTTGTCACTGTTTTCGAGCGACATCATGAAGTCGGCGTTCTCCTCGCCGGGAACGCCAAAAATATATTCGATCCCCTCCTCTTCAAGGCACCGGACGAACAAGTCGGAAGCTTTCATGGATATCCTCCTGGTCGAATTGCTCTTGGCGAGGTCGATAGCAGTCTTGGGACGGTGTGTCTCCGCCTTTCAGATAACAACTACAAGAGGTCGGTCTTGCCCCTGGTGCGCTAATTAGCTGGCTAACGGAACTGTCGACTGGCCAGATCACCCTCTAACTGAAGACATGGGATTTCAGTGTCTCGCCAATCACATCGATGAACCTACCGGCATCAGCCGATAGCCGCCCAGTTGTTCAAATCCTGATCTAGGGCAAATTTGCCAGCGCTTATTTCTCACCCAGTTTTTAATGTCGGCATGGGCTCTCGCTTTTCCGGAGGATTGAAGAAGCCGCCCGGGCAACCGAAAGACTGATCATCGCATCAAGCTGGCCCGCCTCGAAGACAGCGCTCGCCAAATCTCCATCGCAGGAAGCGTAAATTCTTTTGGAATAGCCATGTACGATTCCTTGCCGATTACGGTGGTAATACCGACCGATCGGTACAAGGATTAAAGATGTAGGCGCAGGAGTCCTCTTCCTGCGCCAAAGAAAGGACGTCCTCATGTTCAACACCGAATTGTTCAAACCTGTTCTCATGGGTGCCGTCGGTGGCGCTGTAGCGCTTGCCATTGTCGGATTTAGTTGGGGCGGCTGGGTCACCGGCGGCACGGCCGAGACTATGGCGAAGAAGCAGGCCAAATCCGCCACCGTCGCGGCGTTGGCACCGATCTGCGCGGCCAAGTTTCGGGCAGATTCTGGCTTTGAGGCCAAAATGGTGGAGCTGAACGATACTCGAGCCTATCAGCGTTCTGCATTCATCGAAAAAGGCGGCTGGGCGACGATGCCTGGAAGCGAGAAAGGCGATCGCGATGTTGCAAAGGCCTGCGCCGAGATGATCATCGAAATGGCTGAAGCCTGATCACAACGATTGATGAAGAGGGCAGGCCCCGCGCCGTGATTCGTGGGGCCTGCTGCTCTTGGTGCATGCCAACGCCGCTGGAAACCTCTTGGAGGTTGCCCCAATACACTTTTCTAGCTAATTTAATCCATCAATCACGCATTCGTGATCATTCCCGTGCTGCGACGGCTTCTGTTTGCCAGCCCCGCCTGTAGACTTCCCGCGTTGTTCTGATCTCTTTGAGCAATAAATGTATCCCCTTCTCTGATTCCAAGTGGCCCGGTCTCTGCGGCTCCCCCCCAAACCTATGAGCCCGGGCCACTCTATTTTGACCGCCTGACCGTCCACCCCACAATCGCATCCGAAGCCTCATTCACTCTGATGAAACGGTGGCTTTCGATTGAGGCGCCCAGCTCTCCTTGTTGCCGATCCTAGATGTTCTATTTTTGTTCTCTTCATTGCAAGAGGGTTGCATGGGTGGCGACGACGACGTCATCGATTTTCCCGAGCGCCCCAACGGGATCAGGGTTGGCGATCTTCGCTCATGGCATTACGTGCAGGTGACCTGCTGGTTCTGCGGCCATACCGGCCGGCTCCATGCGCAATCGCTCTGGCGACGCTGCCGGATGGACGACAGCCTGGTCTATGTCATGAAGCGGGTTCGCTGCCGGAACTGCGGCGGGGCAGGGGGTGCGAAGTGGGAGATTTGGCAGATCGATCTCCGGTCCGGTAGGAAGGGCACCTGGTTGGCGTGTCCGGTGCTGGATTCGACAGCCGCCATTTGAGCGGGGTCGGCGATCAGACGTTAGCCTGAAATTTGTCGGATCGTCAGCGCGAAGTTTCGCTTCGCGATCCGCATTTCCGCCGCTATGGAAAGCAAGCCCGCGCTCCCACTTCGTGCCACGGCACGAAATCGCTATCTTCCGCGACCACGGCGCCGCCTGGCGTGCTGCCAATGCTGGTCATGTCAGCCTCGGCCAGCTCAAGGTGAT
>JBPCVQ010000438.1:0-6422 GCA_051010395.1 Geminicoccaceae bacterium
GCTGGATCTGATCGCTGGTAAGCAGGCTCGCGAGGCGCCAGGCATGGGGTGCGCGCGCCACCCGAGCACGGCTTTCCGGTAGTTCGACAGCGAGCAGCTCCGCGATCTTCTTGCCGAGATCATAGGTCGGTGGGTCCGCCTTGTTCGCCCCGATCAAGAGGTGCTTTCGCCGATAAACATCCCACTGTTTATAAGGGGTATGTCCGCTGGCTAGCAGCCAGACGCTTGACGCTGCCGCGGTTTTTAGGACTTGCCGTCTCAGGACCATTTTAGATGCCGCGCGCAACGAAGATGTAGCCCAGGAAGTTGAGGAGGACCTGGGCGGCGAGGAAGCTTGTGACGCCTGCTAGGTCGTAGGCGGGGGCGACCTCGACCAGGTCGATGCCGACGATCTCGTGTTTTTTCGCCAGGCCCTGGAGGATTTCCATGACGTCATAGTACAAGAAACCGCCATGGGAGGGGGTGCCGGTGCCGGGGGCGATCGAGGGGTCGAAGCCGTCGATATCGATCGTGACATAGCAACGAGCGCCGTCTGGAATGTTGCCGAGGACCGCGTCGGTCCCGTGCGCGCGGACTTGGCGCACGGAGAGGATGGTGGAGCCTCTGGAGCGTGCGTCTTCGTAGCCCTCGCGCGCTGTGGAGGAGACATTGCGGATTCCGAGCTGGGTGAAGCCGGCGACGTGCTCCATCTCGGCGGCGCGGCGCATCGGGTTACCGTGGCCGTAACGGACGCCGTGGCGTTCATCGACGAAATCGAGATGGGCGTCGATCTGGACGATGTGGATCGGACCGCGGCCTTCGAAGGCGGCAAGGTTCGGTGCGGTAATGGAGTGATCGCCGCCCAAGATGACCGGGAGCGTGCCGCTCTCGAGAAGCGTGCGGACGGCCGTCTCGATGTTGGCATGGCTGGTCGCCGTGTCGGTGTGGATCATATCCACGTCGCCGGCATCGACGATCCTGACCTTGTCCAGCGGCAGATAGACCACGTCGTCCTCGTGGTCGTAGGCGCCGGCATGGCCGAAGGAGAACAGGGTCGAGGCTTCGCGGATGGCGCGCGGGCCGAAGCGCGCGCCGGAGCGATATTGCGTGCCCATGTCGAACGGCACGCCGAGCACCGCGACATCGGCGTCGATCGCCGTCCAGTCCGTGACCGGCGGCCGTTTGCCGAAGGTGCAGTGACCGACGAACGGCAGGTCGAGACGTCCAGCCTCGTAGCCGTGGCCGGTCACTGCTCCACCTCCATGACTGAACACGACATTCCAAGAGTCCAGTGCATCACAAGTCCACGATCCAATGCGTCATTGGAAAACTTCGAGGTCGAGGATGGCGGAGACGGTGTAGTTGGGGACGTCGACCACCTGGCCGATCGTGAGGTCGACGGCGACGCTTGAGAGGATGTAGGCCTGTTCCCTGGAGAGGCCATGTTCGCGTGTGATGTAGTCGATCATGTCGATCAGCGCATTTCTTGCGGCGAGGGTCAGGTCTTCGTTCAGGTTTTCGAGATCGGTCAGTTTCTCGCCGCCGAGATAGGCGTGCTGTGCCGGGATCACGCCTTTTTCCTTGAGCGGATAGCCGACGGTCGCGTGGAATGTTTCGGGTGCGATGTCTTTGAGTTCATCGCGGCCCTTGAACTGCGGTGAGGTGATGTTGGCGCCTTCACCTTTCAGCACCTCGGTCACGACGGTGACCTTGCCGCCCATTTCGATCGCCGTGCCGGAAACCTCGCCATCGCCCTGGGCGTAGTGCACGTCGCCGACGAACAGGCCGCAGCCATCGACGAAGCAGGGGAGCAGGAGGGTGGTGCCGACCTGCATCTGCTGCACGTCCATATTCCCACCGTTCTCGCGTGGCGGAATGGTGCGCAGGCATTTGTCGGCGTTCGGGCTTCCAGGGCCGCAGACATCAGCGGGCAGAGCGCCGATTGGCTCCGGCGGAAGCGCTATACCTCCGGCTTCGGCGAGGCTGGCTTCGCGGTCGAGCCACTTGTCCACCTCCTCCTCGCCCGGGAGGACACCGACCGAGCCCATGAACGCGGCCATCGGGATGCGGATGCCAGGCATCTGATCGGAGGTCGCGGCCTGGCGGTCCAGCTTCCAGTTCACCAGGAAGGGCTCGGTGAAGATGTCCCGGAGGAAACCGAAGCCTGGCACGATCACGGTGTAGCCATATTGATCCGGCTCGATGTCCATCAGGGTCACCGCGAGCACGTCGCCGCGCTCCGCACCTTCGATCGAGACGGGTCCGGTCATGGGATGGACGAGATTGAGATCGACGGCTGCGAGGTCGTCGGCTACTGAGTCGAGCGTCAGGTCGGTATCCAGGGCGTCTCGGGTATGAAAGATGATGGGATCGCCCGGCGCCGCCTGGGCCGCTGCGGGGATGGCCGGGTGGTAGCGGTTGAAGCAATTCGGATCATCGGCGCAATGCCCGCCTTCTTTCAACAGCTCGACCCGGTTCTGCCAGGTGACGTCGGTGGTATCTGCGAGCCCTGAGCCGGGGCTTGCGAGGCTGGCGGCTACGAGCCCAGCAAACGTTCCCATCCCTGATTTCATCATTGCCGGCTTCCCTTGGTTGAGGCCTGAATACTCTTGCTGATGTCGGGAGACAGTAACAAGAGAAGAGCCGGCTTGGCTATGGTTTCTCGATGACCTGCGTCTTTGACGAAGTGGATGGCGCTGGGCGTTTCGCACCCCACAGAACGCCTTCAGGATGGGCCCGCCGGGCAGCGTCGGATAATGAGTGCGGGGTGATCAAACCTGCCAAAGCTTCCTGGCCGAAGCACGGGCCTGTTCGATCAAGACGATGTATTTTCAAGCCGGTGTTTCAGGAATGCCTTGATATGATCGGCGATGCGGGCCGAGGAGACAGGGCGATCCCGACCTGCCATTCCTTTGTTCGCGATCTCCTCGGGTAACACTTTGCCGCGCGTTTCGATCAGGTCGGCCATGAACTCGCCATCGAATTCCGGATGGGGTTGGATCGACCAGGCGCGATCACCATAGGCGAGTGCTGCATAGCGGCAAAAGGGCGTTGATCCCACCACCGCCACGGGCGGTCCGTTTACAACAGGCAGCTCGGTGACTTGGTCCTGGTGCCAGGCGACCACCTGGAGGTCATCACCGATGCCGTCAATCGCGTAGGTCTCGACGCCGACCGACCAGCCGCCTTCGAATTTTTCGACTTTGCCGCCAAGCGCCTGGGCGAGGATCTGGTGACCGAAGCAGATGCCGACGATCGGAATGCCGGCGGCATAGGCCTGACGCAAATGGTCTTCGAGGGGCGGGATCCAGTCGTGATCTTCATAAGCCCCGAATTTCGAGCCGGTGATCAGCCACGCGTCGCAGGTGTTGGGGCCTTCAGGGAAGTGTCCATCCACCACCGAAAAGGTTTCGAAGGTGAAATCAGGGTCGGCGAGCAGGCGCTCGAACATGTCGGGATAGTCGCCATGCTTGTCTTCAAGCTCTTCGGGCACCTTGCCGGTTTGCAGGACACCGATCTTCATCCGAGAACTCCTATATCTCTAAAGTCTACCGACCGCGCGGCGCGCGGCGCCGTTCTTTTCGGCGAGCAGGCAGAGCCAGTCATGGGCGACCGTGGCGGCGGCGAGGGCGGTGATCTCGGCGTGATCATAGGGCGGTGAAACTTCGACCACGTCCATGCCGACCAGGTTGAGGGCTCCCAGCCCGCGGATCAGCTCCAGCGCCTGCCAGCTGGCCAAACCACCGCTGACCGGCGTCCCGGTCCCTGGTGCGAAGGCGGGGTCGAGGCCATCGACGTCGAAGGAAATGTATACGGGGGCGTCGCCGGCGCGCTCAAAGATCACGTCGAGGGCGGCGTCGATGCCGTTTCGGTGTACCCAGGGGCTGGTCAGGATTTCGAATCCGTGGTCGCTGTCGTTATAGGTGCGAAGGCCGATCTGGGTGGACTTGCTGACATCGATCACGCCTTCCGCGACGGCGCGGGAAAACATGGTGCCGTGATCGAGGCGCGTACCGTCGTCCGGCCAGGTGTCGCAATGGGCGTCGAACTGGACCAGTGCGATTGGACCGAGTTTTTTGGCGTGGGCCTTGATCAGTGGGTAGGCGACGAAATGATCGCCGCCGAAGGTCAGCATGCGGACGCCGCCCGCCAGGATGTGGTCGGCGTGGGCTTCAATCGCTGACGGCACGGTCTCGGGATGGTGGGGATCGATGAAGCAGTCGCCGTAGTCGATGACGGAGAGGTGGTCGAAGGGATCGAAGCCGAAGGGAAAGGCGTTGAGTTCGGCAAGCTGGACCGAGGCTGCGCGAATGGCCTGCGGGCCCTTACGGCAACCGGGGCGATGGGTGACCGAGGCGTCATAGGGCACGCCGCTGACCGCCACCTCGGCGCCAGTGAGATCGCGCGTGTAGCGGCGGCGGAGAAAACTGAGTGCACCGCCATAAGTCATCTCCGGCCAGCGGCCGCGCAGCTCGTCACTACGGAAGGCGCGATCGCCCTGGTCTTTGGTCATGTCAGGTTCCCGTTCCGCCCGCGGGCGTCTGCCCGCCGCATCAGCATCATGGCCACCAGAATGCCGATGGCAACCACGCCGATAATGATGGTCGCGAGTGCGTTGACATCCGGACTGACGCCGAGCCGCACCTTGGAGAAGATGACCATGGGCAGGGTCGAGGCGCCGGGGCCGGAGACGAAGCTCGCGATGACCAGGTCGTCGAGGGAGAGGGTGAAGGCGAGGAGCCAGCCGGACACCAGGGCAGGGGCAATCATCGGGAGCGTCACGTCGAAGAAGACCCGAAGCGGCGAGGCGCCGAGATCCATCGCGGCCTCTTCGATCGAGACGTCGAGATCCGCGAGGCGGGACTGCACGACCACGGCGACGAAGGCCATGCAAAAAGTGGTGTGCGCGATGATGATCGTGAGCAAGCCCCGGCCGGCCGGCCAGCCGAGCAGCGCTTCCATGGCGACGAACAGGAGAAGGAGGGAAAGGCCGGTGATCACCTCCGGCATGACCAGCGGTGCGGTGACCATGCCGTTCAGGAGGGTCTTGGTGCGAAAGCGGCGAAAGCGCGTCAGCACGAAGGCGGCGATGGTGCCGAGACCAAGGGCTATCGTCGCCGCGACCGCCGCGATCTTGAGGCTGATCCAGGCAGCGCCCAGGATCTGCGGATCGCGCAACAGTTCGCCATACCATTTGGTCGAGAAACCGCCCCACACTGTGACCAGCTTGCTCTCGTTGAAGCTGTAGATCACCAGGCTGGCGATCGGGAGGTAGAGGAAGGCGAAGCCGAGAGCTGCCGCTATGGGCAGAAAGTAGGAGCGCTTGTTCATGATGCGCTCTCTCTTCCGGCAGCGCTGCGCATCGCCATGATCGGGATCACCATCAACAAGAGCATGACGATCGCGACGGCGGAGGCCACCGGCCAGTCCCGGTTCGAGAAGAACTCGTCCCAGAGCACGCGGCCGATCATCAGCGTATCCGGGCCGCCGAGCAGGGCAGGGATGACGAACTCGCCGATAACAGGCACCAGCACCAGCATCGATCCGGCGAGAATGCCCGGCACCGAGAGGGGGAGCGTGACCGTGAGAAACGTCATCAGCGGCTTCGAGCCCAGATCCGCTGACGCTTCCAGGAGGTCGTTGTCGAGCTTCACCAGGTTGGCATAGAGCGGCAGGATCATGAACGGAAGATAGGTGTAGACGATGCCGACATAAACGGCGAAATCCGTTTGCATCATGGTCAGCGGCGAGGAGATGATGCCGAGCGACATCAGGAAATTGTTGATGACCCCATTGCTTTTCAGGATGCCGATCCAGGCATAGACGCGCAGCAGAAACGAGGTCCAGAACGGCAGGATCACCAGCATGAGAAGGACGTTGCGCGTCCGCTCCGGCGAGCGAGCGATATAATAGGCCATCGGATAGCCGATCAGGAGGCAGAGGATGGTCGAGACCACCGCGATCTTGATCGATTCCAGATAGGCGAAGAAATAGAGGCTGTCCTCCCAGAGATAGCTGTAGTTGCCGAAGTTCAGCGAGAGCAGCAGCCGGCCTTCCTCGTCCCACTCATAGAGCGGGGCGTAAGGCGGCCGCGCGATCAGCGCCTCGGACAGGGAGATCTTCAACACGACAGCGAAGGGAATCAGGAAGAAGACCAGGAGCCACAAGGTCGGCACGGCGATCACCAAGGCGCGTCCGCCGAGGCCAAAGCGTTTCAAGAGCCCGGCCGTCCAGCGAAGCGGCGGAATGCGCTCCATCGTCGAAACAGCCGTGCTCATGACAGGAGCACGATGCCGGCCGCATCGCCCCAGGTCGCATAGACGGCCTCGTCCCAGCGAACGCTGTTCCTGTCATGCCGTTCCAGATTGGGCTTGGTCACCTGGATGCGCTTGCCCGTCTCGAGCATGACCCGATAGATCGAGAGATTGCCCATATAGGCGACG
>JBPCVQ010000439.1:0-3475 GCA_051010395.1 Geminicoccaceae bacterium
CGCGTGATGAGCGCCGCCTTGGCATTCTCGCCAAGCCCCCTCCCCGCCACCATGCCGGCGGCGATCGCCAGTACGTTCTTGACCGCCCCACCGATCTCGACGCCGATCAGATCATCGGTCCAGTAGAGCCGAAACTGCTCATGGCTCATCGCCTCGGCGAGGCGCCGCCCTACTTTCTCATCCCCGCAGGCAAGCGTCGCTGCCGCCGGCAGCCCAAGCGCCACCTCACGCGCAAAATTCGGCCCCGACAATGCGGCCACGGGCCGCTCCGGTAACCTGTCGGTGATCACTTCCGACAGTCGTCGATCCGTCCCGCGCTCCAATCCCTTCGCGGCGATGATCAGGGGCTGGCCTCCGGGGCCCAGGGCGCCTGCGACCTCGGCCACGGTTTGCGCCGGCACCACCAGGAGGATTGCGTCGGCGACGGCCGTATCCTGGATGTCGGCGGTGATGTGGATGGCGGGGTCTAGGGGGATGCCGGGGAGATAACGCCTGTTTTCGCGAGTTTCCTCCATAGCACGCGCCGCGTCGGCGTCACGGCCCCAAAGCACCACTCGACGCCCGGCGCGCGCAGCATTGATCGCAAGCGCCGTACCCCAGGCGCCGGCGCCGACGACGGCGATGGTGTCGATGACGGTCATGTCGATTTCACGATCCGGGAATCAGTTTGACGACTGGCAGAGATCAACCTTCATTGTACGCTCAAGACTGCGAAGCGCAGAAGTCCGAATTTCGTGCTCGCAAGGAGCAATCCATGATCTATCTGAAATTGAAAGTCTCAATTGTGAAGAAAGGAGGCAAGGTGGTGCGTTAGGTCCGGAGTGTGCCAAAAGGGGACACTGGCTTGTTTTTGTGACTCTGCTTATTTCAATCTTGGCATACGAAGCCAAGGCATCTAAACGTTATGGCGGTCATTTACTTACTCCCACGAGCCGATAATGAACAATAGCCCCCAAATACACGATCCAGACATTGAGCGAGAGAAGCTCGCTATTGAGCGAGAAAAGATCGATCTGGAACGTCGCAAAAACCGGCTGGACTACAAGAAATTTGTGCTGGGTAGCGTCTTTGTTGCTCTCGCAATTGCAGCTATACTTCCACTATTTCAGCTCGCCTCGGCGGGATTAGAATATGTAAAGTCAAATGCGGACCGACAGGCACAGCAACAGGCGTTTCGCGATGAATATATCAAAGAATTTATCAACAATGCATTGAACCAAGACATTGAACTTCGAATTCGGTTTGCACAGTATTTTGCTCGTGTGTCAACAGAGCCTACCAGAGGTGATTGGGACAAATATCTTGAAGATTTGAAACAGACACGCGGTGAAATACGAGGGCAGATTAATGAGATGGAGGAGAAATGGAGCACGTTGGCGAGCGATAGGGAACACAACGCAGTTGAGATCGCTCGCATAGAGCGCAACCTCGCATGGGCTTACAATGAAGTCGGTTATGTTGAAAGAAATCGCAGCGTTGCGGCTAACCCACGTGACTTAGAAAATAAAACTCAAGATGATATTTTTCTTTCTTCTTCGTTTGGTAGATTTAAGGACAATCATCATTATACTAAATCAACCATACATTGGACTCCAAACCCGGATCAGCCTCAACATGAAGACGTATATGTTCCGAGTGGGTTTGTTTTCAATTTTGAAGGAATGCCGCTGGCATTTGGGCATCTGCTGGAATCAGATGTTAATTATCTATATCCTGCAGCTGTTCGGGAGTATCTATATTGGGAGCAGTCGCGTTCTCGCCATGAGGCTGATGAAATATTCACCTTAGGAATGAAAGATTTTGGCGTTGATGAGGTATTTATCGAAACTATTACTGCTGCCACAAGGGCGTTTGGAGCGGCAGCTTGGAATGAGAATCAAAGGTTAAAGTCAAGCGGTGAGAAGCGGATTCTGAAAGAACTTCCAGACGATCCGAATGTTCTCTGGTCAATATGGAAGATACGGCCAAGCGTATTTCAGGAAACTGCGCCCTAAGGTTCCGTGAGAAACCTGATCTGGATGAACCAGGCATCTTGAGACCGCTTGGGGTCAATCTCGGAAGGAAGGCAATTCCCGCACCAGGTGAAAATCCTATTGGAGCGAATGCGCCGCCTCGGCCGGTATGCGCAACTTCTTTCGTGCGATGGCCTGCCCCGGTAACTCATGCCGCTATTCTTCCAGACCGGTCCTCGATGGGCAGGTTCCCAGGCTGGGAGAGGCACTGATGGTGATGGTCGGCATGCCGCCGCTCTCCCTCTCGGAAGTCCTGATCATATCCACCCATATGGTGGGCGCGACGGTCGGGACACACCTGTAGGTGATAGCGTATGTGATGTGGTTTTTGTCACAGATAAGGAGAATAATTCTCCATAAATTAAACTTATTGGAAAGTCAGTGGCAGCAGGATAAGCGTTTCATGGCACGAATACCGCCGTGCAGCGCGCCGTTTCACCACCATGATCCTATCTAAGCCGCTCGGAGACTAGATATGATGAAGACGCTTATATTGATCTGCGCCCTTGGTATGGCACGGGCTGATTGCACGCCAGAGACGTCGGTTGCCGTCTTGCAAGGGCCTGAAGCCGGCAGCCTCGCTCAATGTGGTTTTCTGGGCCAAGCCTATCTCGCCGACACCGCCATGGCCAACTATCTCGATGGCGAGCACTACATGAAGATTCTGTGCACAGCCGGCGATCGCAACAGCCCCCGACAGGCACAGAACTCGGAAACCCAACAGGCCGCCGAGGTCCGTCCCTAGTGCACCGGCACATTCAGAAGATTCAGTTGGCGGCGCACTAGGTTGTTGGTTTTGCATCAATTTTTCCAATCAGACCTGATCGGTCTGTTTGGATTGATGCACTAGGCCAACCACCGAGCCTAGCCCGCCACCAAGCCGCCGGCAGGGCGTCCAGGCCGACGGCCCAGCCGTCAGCGGGTGGGGATGGGGGTTTCGCCGCGGTAGTCGTAGAAGCCGCGCTTGGTCTTGCGGCCGAGCCAGCCGGCTTCGACATATTTCACCAGGAGCGGGCAGGGGCGGTATTTGCTGTCGGCTAGGCCTTCGTAGAGGACCTGCATCACGGCGAGGCAGGTATCGAGGCCGATGAAGTCGGCAAGCTCGAGGGGCCCCATGGGATGGTTGGCGCCGAGCTTCATCGCGGTGTCGATCGACTCGACGTTGCCGACGCCCTCATAGAGCGTGTAGACGGCCTCGTTGATCATCGGGAGGAGGATGCGGTTCACGATGAAAGCCGGGAAATCCTCCGCGGTGACCGCGCGTTTGTCCAGGCGCTCGATGACTTTCTTGGTCGCCTGGAAGGTCGGCTCGTCGGTGGCGATGCCGCGGATCAGTTCCACCAGCTTCATGGCGGGCACCGGGTTCATGAAGTGCATGCCGATGAAGCGTTCCGGCCGATCGGTCGCGGCGGCGAGGCGCGTGATCGAGATCGACGAGGTGTTGGAGGCGATCAGCGCGCCTT
>JBPCVQ010000440.1:0-5402 GCA_051010395.1 Geminicoccaceae bacterium
ATGGGAGGCACCACCGCCAAAGTCTGCCTGATTGCCGGCGGCGCGCCGGACCGGTCACGAAGGTTCGAAGTTGCGAGGATCTACCGTGACTTGAAGGGAAGTGGGCTACCGCTGCGCATCCCGGTGATCGACATGGTCGAAATCGGCGCGGGCGGCGGCTCGATCGGCCGGGTCGACCGGCTTGGTCGGATCACGGTTGGGCCGGACAGCGCGGGCGCTGATCCGGGGCCGGCTTCCTATAGACGAGGCGGTGCGTTCGCTGCGGTGACCGATGCCAATCTTCTTCTTGGCCGCATTGATCCGGACGGTTTTGCCGGCGGCGAGATCGCGCTCGATCCAAGCCTCGCCGAAGCGGCGGTGAAGCGGGATCTCTGTGACCCGTTGGACATGGAATGCCCTTGGGCGGCGGCCGGCATGATCGAGATCGTGGACGAGAATATGGCGAATGCGGCTAGGGTCCATGCGATCGAGCGGGGCAGGGTGATCGGTCGCCACAGCATGATCGCCTTCGGCGGCTCGGCGCCGCTGCATGCGGCGCGGCTGGCGGAGAAGCTCGGCATCGAAAGGGTGATCGTGCCGGTGGGAGCGGGCGTCGGATCGGCGATCGGCTTCTTGAGAGCACCGCTTGCCTATGAGGTCGTTCGAAGCCGGCGGATGGCACTCGATGTATTCGATGCATCCGCCGCGAACGGCCTGATCGCTGCGATGGCCGAGGCGGCACTCGACGTTTTGACGCCGGCGCTTGGCGAGAGGTTAACCAAAACCGAGCCGGAGCGCTCGCTGGCCGTCGACATGCGTTATATCGGCCAGGGCCATGAGCTTTCCATCTCCTTGCCGACAAGGGACCTTGAACCCGTCGATAGCGAGGCTATCGCGGCGATCTTCGAGGAGACCTACCAGGCCATCTACGGCGTTCGTTTGGATCATGTTGGCATCGAAATCACAGCCTGGTCGCTCACGCTTTCAGTGCCGGTGTCGAAAACACCGACAGCGGTGACGCCGGCAACTGTGAGATACTCTGCCAAGCCGATCGGCAACCGGAATGTCTACGATCCCGGGGAGGGTGCGTTCCAACCTTGCGCCATTTATCGGCGCGCCGACCTGCTGCCGGGTATGAGTTGCGAAGGGCCTGCGGTGGTCGTCGAAGATCAGACCTCGACCGTGGTGCCGACCGGTTGGCAGGCATCGGTCACAGGCGATCTCGGGATTGTACTGGAGCGGGCAGGGGAGGGGGCATCATGAACGCCGCACGGGAGGCGATCCAGCTCCAGGTCATGTGGAATAGGCTGATCGCCGTGGTCGAAGAGCAGGCGCAAGCACTCCTGCACACCGCCTTCGGCTCGGTCGCGCGCGAGGCGGGCGATCTTTCGGCGGGTGTCTATGATCCAAAAGGCCGGATGCTCGCCCAGGCCGTCACTGGAACGCCCGGCCACGTGAACACGATGGCGACCGCGGTTCGTCATTTCCTCGATCGGTTTCCAATCGACACCATGCAGCCGGGGGACGTGTTCGCGACCAACGATCCCTGGCTCGGCACGGGCCATCTCTTCGATTTCGTGGTGGTGACCCCCGCCTTTCACCAGGGACGTGTGGTGGCACTCTTCGCCTGCACCTGTCATGTCATCGATGTCGGTGGCCGGGGGTTCACCGCCGAGGCCAATTCGGTGTTCGAGGAAGGCATCTGGATTCCCCATATGCACCTTCGCCGTGCAGGCGCCCTCAATGAGGAACTGCTCGCGATCATTTCCGCCAACACGCGTGCGCCGATCGAGGTGCGCGGCGATCTCTTGTCACTGGTCAGCGCTAATGACGCCGGCGTCGTCCGCTTGCTCGAGATGATGGCGGAATTCGATCTCAGTGGTATCGAGGCCCTGGCCGCTCATATTCTCGAACAGTCTCGGGATGCCGCCCTCGAGGCGATCGCCGCTCTACCCCACGGCACCTACCACGCCGACATGACCCTGGACGGCTACGAGTCCCCAATCGAGCTCCGCGCAGCGTTAACCGTCAAGCCGGCCGGCTTGAGCTTTGACTACGCGGGATCATCGCCGGCATCGCGCTTCGGGATCAATTCGCCGAAATGCTATACTGAAGCCTACACCGTCTTCGGCCTGAAATGTGTGATCGCGCCCGATGTGCCTAACAATGCGGGTTCGCTCGGCGTGTTCGAGATCTTGGCCGAGCCCGGGAGCTGCGTGGCGCCGGAGCCACCTTCACCTGTCTCCGCCCGCCACGTGATTGGCCAGATGCTGCCGGATCTCGCTTTCGGCTGCCTGGGACAGGCACTCCCCGGCAAGGTTCCCGCGGAGAGCGCAGGGTCGATCTGGGTGCTGGCAATGGCGAGTGCTCATGAAAAAGTAGAGGCCGCCGACCTTCGACGTTTTCAGGTGATGAATGTCGCGATTGGCGGCATCGGTGCCAGACCCGGAAAGGACGGGATCGATGCCATGGCCTTTCCAAGCGGCGTCGGCGTTATTCCCATTGAGATCACCGAGAATGAAAGCCCGCTGGTTTTCTGGCGAAAAGCGATGCTGCAGGGCTCAGGCGGTGTCGGGCGCCATCACGGGGGAATGGGCCAGGTGATCGAGATCGGGCATCGGGGCGATGCACCCTTTACTATTGCGGCAGCGACCTTCGATCGGATTGCCAATCCGGCGCGTGGCCGGGATGGCGGCCGCCACGGACAGCCGGGTGCTGCCTACCTCGCCTCCGGCCCTTCGTTGGTCGGCAAGGCCGTTCATGTCATTCCTCCAGGCGACCGCCTGGTGGTCGAGACACCGGGTGGTGGTGGGCTCGGAACGCCGCGCGGCGAGGAGGAGCAATCCGAATGACCGATATTCAGTCTCACATCACCTCGATCACCATCGACGCGCCAGCGGAAGCTGTTTTCTCTTTCATGAGCGATCCGGAGAAGATGGACCGCTGGTCATTCGGCACGTGGGAGACGGTGCTGCACGAGGGCAGCTTGATTGAAGGCCGGGCAATCTTCGACGGGGCGCGAACTTTCGTTCGCATCGATGCCGATAAGCCGCGTCTCCTGATCGACTATCATCTCGGTACTGATAGGGATCAGTTGACACCGCGCATCTCGGTCCGGGTGATCCCTGGTGACAGGCTTAATCTCCGTCCTGATCAGGCGGTGCTGACCTTCATCGCCTGGCGCCCGACATCGATGGACGATGCCCGCTGGCGACGCCTCACCGCATCCCATGAGTTCGAAGCCGTGCTGCTGAAATCATTGATCGCCGGTGACGGGCCGAACCTCGACTAGCGGTAGGCGGGGAAATGGGCACCTTGTCAGGCAGCACTGTTTCCTGTTTGCTCGATAGCAAGTTGTAAAAAAGGGAGGAGTCAAGCCATGACGATCCGAGCAGGCCTCGTCGCCCTCACCATGGCGACTGCGATAGGAATATCGGCCACGGCCATCGCACAAGAAAGCGTCAAGATCGGCGTTCTCGCCGGCGTGACCGGGCCGCTTGCCAATTTCATTCCGCCGATGCTCGATTCGGTCAATCTCGCGGCCGGGCAGGTCAACGAACAGGGCGGTTTGCTTGACGGCAAGCGAATGGAGATCGTGATCACCGACACCCAGGCAGCAGCCCAGCCTGCCGTCGATGCCGCCAACAAACTGGTCGGCGTCGAGAACGTGGCCGCCATCTGGGGCGCCTTGTCGTCGGGGGCGACGCTCGCCGCAGCAACCTCGGTCGCCATGCCCAACAAGGTAGTCATGCTCTCCCCGACCGCGACCTCGCCCGAAATGACCGGGCTCGAAGACGACGACTATATCTTTCGGGTCGTGGCCAGCGACGACTATCAGGGCAAGGTGCTGGCCGACATCGTGAAGGAGGAGGGGATCGGTAAGGTTGCCGTCACCTATGTCAACAATGACTACGGCGTCGGGATCGCGCGCACCTTCATCGAGGCGTTCAAAGCGGCAGGCGGTGAGGTCACCGGTGAGCAGAAGCATGAGGAGAAGAGCGCTTCCTACCGTGCCGAACTCGCGACCCTTGCAGGCGGCGAGCCCGAAGCGCTCGTGGTGATCGCCTATGCCGGCGGCAGCGGCATTTCCATCGTTCGGCAGTCCCTCGAGAATGGCCTGTTCGATCGCTTCATCGGCACGGATGGCCTGCGCGACAACAAGCTGATCGAGGAGCTGGGTGAAGAGAACCTGGCGACCACCTTCTTCAGCTCGCCGACCTCGCCTCCAGGCACCACGGCGCAGGAAAAATTCATGAGCGCTTACGAGGCGGCCTACGAGACGACAGAGGACAAGATCTTCATCGAGCAGTCCTATGATGCCGCCTTCCTTTTGGCGCTGGCGGTCGAGCAGGCCGGCAGTGCCGATCGCGCCGCCATCCGTGACGCTCTCCGCATCGTCGCAAGCCCACCGGGCGAGATCATCGAGCCCGGCGAATGGGCAAAGGCCAAGGAGCTGATCGCAGCCGGCACCGACATCAACTACGAGGGCGTCGGCGGCTCACTCGACTTCGACGATGTCGGCGACGTGACCGGCTTCTTCGGCAAGTTCGTGGTCGAAAACGGCAGCTACAAAGAAACCGGCGTCTACCAATAGGCCCGGCGCGGGCCTCGTGGACTTGAACCTCGCCAAGAGTTCGGAGGGCTTGCGGCTGGTTGCGGGGAGAAGTGACCTGTCTGCCGGTGGCAGCGGCGGCGGTTAGACGTGGATCTGATCGCCTTCGCCAACTTCTATCTGGTGCCGGGGATCATCCTCGGCAGCATCTATGCGCTTGGTGCCGTTGGCGTGTCGCTGCTGTTCGGCATCCTGCGCTTTGCTCATTTCGCCCACGGCGATCTGATGACCTTCGGCGCCTATGTTACGCTTACCGTTGTCGGCGCCTCCGGGCTTTCCGCCTTTTTGGCCATGCCGATCGGGATCGCGGCCGCCGTGGTGCTTTCGCTCCTGGTGAACGTCATCTTCTACCGGCCGCTCAAGCATCTGCCGACCATCGTGACCGTGATTTCGAGCTTCGGCATCGCGCTCATGATCAGGGCGACGGTCCAGCTGATCTGGGGCACCGATATCGAAAGCTACCGGACCGGCATTCAAAAACCGCTGATCCTGTTCGACACGTTTCGGATCGCCGAGCGTCACATCTGGATCATCCTGATCACCGCAGGGCTGATCGTCCTGCTGCACCACTTTCTCGCGCGCACCAAGATCGGCAAGGCTATGCGCGCAGTCGCCGATGATCCGGCGCTCGCCTCGGTCTCCGGCATCAACATCGAGCATGTCGTCCGCTGGGTCTGGGTGATCGGCGGCGGGCTTGCGGCGGTCGCCGGCATCTTCCTCGGCATCGACAACCAGCTCCACACCAATATGGGCTGGGACCTGCTGCTGCCGGTGTTTGCCGCAGCACTTCTCGGCGGGATCGGCAAGCCCT
>JBPCVQ010000441.1:0-10430 GCA_051010395.1 Geminicoccaceae bacterium
GTCCTATCTAGTATGAGGGATGGCCGATTCGTCGGCCATCCCCACCCAAAAACGGGGGGAGGAAGCATGATGGAAGCGCTGCACCCACCGACACCTGATGTGCCCTTGCGCTCGCCCGCTGATGTCATGCGCCTTGCCAGGCTCGGTTCGTTTCATCAAAGCCGCCTCTCCTTCATGCGTACGTTGCTGCGCCGATTGAAAGGTGAGCGCTGGACATTCGATCGGCCGAAATTCGACATTGATGCGAAAGGCGTGGGCGTTGCCGTCTACTCGGCGCACGGTCCCGAGCAGAGCTACAGCCTGGTCTGCTTTGCCCACGACCTGCCCGCGGACAAGCGTTCGGACCGGGTGATTGCGGAAGCCTGGGACAGCACCTTCACCCTGTTCGACGGCGTACCCGATGAGGACGATATCGAGCGCCTCGCACAAAACGTGCCGAAGCAGGAAGCCGGTCGGATCACGTCTCGCGAGATCAGCCTTTCCCGCGCGAACCGCTCCGTGCGCATGTTCGACTATGTCGTGGAATGCCTCGCCGCAGGCCAACAACCGGACCGAGCGAAAATCGAAGACGTCGGCTATCTGATGCGCACCACCGCCGTCTACGGTTCCGGCAAGTTCGGCGCCGCCGATCGTGAAGCGATTGCGGATCGTCCGGAGTTCAAAGGTCCGTTCCAGGCCGAAATGCTCTCTGTTTTCCTGACGCGCGCCTACGTGCTCGATCTGGTCGAACACCTGGCGAGGTCCAAGTCCCCCCAATCGGCGGTGCCGATCGAACCGAAGCTTCGCCGGCGCTTCGGGGTCGGCAATTCCACCGGCCTCGGCATGGCGCCGTTCATCGTCAACCACCCGATGCTGCTCAACAACTGGATCGCCGCCCGCGAAGAAGCCCTGGCCCGCATCCGGGCGTTGGCCAGCGCCTCGGTTGACGAAAAAAAGAAATTTCAGGATTTCGTCATACGCGCTCGCATCAATGCCGAGGAGTGGTCGTCCGAGCACCCCCTGCAGGTCGAGAAGCTCATTATGCTCCGGACGGATCTCACCCGCCTTGAACAGCATGTTGCCGCCGGCAACCTCGAAGGTGAGGCGCCCTGGGATCGGCTCTATCGGTGGTCTGAGAGCAATCTCTCGATCGAGGGCCAGGAGCAGCTGGTCTCGCTGATGCTGGAACCCTACGGCGATCTCATCGACGGCCTTGCCGACAGCATGGGCGCTGATGAGGACACCTGCTTTCGCATCGATGGCGCAATGCCGCTGGACCAACTCCGCGCAATCGTCGACGACATTTACGGCTGGGCGCTCAAAATCGACTGGACCTTGCCCGAAAACCTCGCTCGGGTCTGGTACGTCTCGGAAGAAAAGCTCGAGCCCAGGCTCGGCGAGCGTTTCGAAGAACCGATCGAACCCTTCGAACAGCCACTCGCCCCCGGCCGCGACGTGGCGGGCATGGCCCGCTGCATTGACTCCTGGAGCGGGGAGCCAAGCACTGCCGCTTTTCTCCTCGCCCACCCGGAGCACCGCCACATCGCGAGGCGGGTGCAGATTGCGGCAAGATTTCCCTATGCCGAAATCCGCGACAACACCATCTCGTCAGCCCTTCTCCCTATCGACCTGCTGCGCTGCAAGCTTTCCTTCTTCGGCGCCACCCATTTCGATCCGCGCTCCGACCGCTGGGTGCGCATCAACATGTTTCAAGGCGCCCCCTTCCCCCACGAAGTCGCCACAGGCGACAGCGATGACTGGTGTTACCCTCCGCTGCCAGCAGCAAATGCCGAACTTCGAGACCAGGACCACCCGACGTGTCCGTGAAAAACGAGATCCAAGTCCCGCCCCCGGCGGCCCGCCGGTCTCTCAATGAAATTGAGGTGATGGGCAAGCGGGCGGCGCGGGGTGGAGGCCTGCCTTGGGGCCTTGCGGAGGAGGCGGGCAAGGCGGCGCGCTGGCTGACGGCGCGCGGATTGCCTGGGGTAGAACAGCTGGCGGATATTCTGACGGACAACGATAAGCGGCTTTATGTCGAGCTGGCGCCAGCGGAAGTGGATGGCGTCTGGCAGGCATCTTCCCGCCAACTTTGCCCGCTGATAACCGGTGCTGCTGTTTGCGACCTGGCTGCCGAGATCGCCAAAGGCCGTGTCATCGAGCTCGGTGCTACGATGCGGCCGCTGCTGCTGGCGCCCTACGTCGCCGGCGCCGCCAAGCTGACAGGTGTTGCCGTCGTGCTCGATTGGGACGATGTGAAGATGACCCTGACACCCGATGGCATGGCGATAGAAGGCAATCGCGATGCGTTGATGGCGAGGGGCACGGAACGGGTGCGTTGCCGTCGCGCCGATGAGCAAACTAACGTGCCTGCCAGCGAGTTCGTCAACGAGCCGGCCGTGCCGGCGGCGGCCTGGGCACGGCTCGCGGCTCTCGCCCAGCGAACGTTCGCGCCGGCGACCGAGGCATCGCGCCTGTCCGGCGCCGGTGCTGGTCTCAGCGACAATAACTGAAAGAAACCCGCATTTTCGAAAGTTGAAAGAAATGACCGAAGCACCCGTCATGACCCTGGATGAGATCGAGGATCTTGCCCTTCGTGCCCTGATCGCGGCCGGAACGTCGGAGACCAACGCCCGCCCACTCGCCAAGGCGACCGCCGCGACCGAGGCCGATGGTATCGCCAGCCACGGGCTCGCTTACATCCCCATCTATTGCGAGCATGTGCGCTGCGGCAAGGTCGACGGGCAGGCGACACCGGTCCTGACTAGCCCGGCGCCATCGGTGATCGCCGTCGACGCCGCCACCGGCTTTGCCCATCCGGCGATCGACCTCGGCTTCGAGACGCTGATTGGTACAGCGCGCGAGCAAGGCGTGGCAGCGCTTGCCGTCCGTAACTCGTATAATTGCGGCGTACTTGGCTATCACACCCGACGCCTCGCCCTGGAGGGTCTGCTGGCCATCGGCTTCACCAACGCCCCGGCTTCGATCGCCCCATCCGGGGGCCGCCGCCCCGCGGTCGGCACCAACCCTTTTTCCATCGCTGCACCCGATGGTGCTGGTGGCACCTCGGTGCTGATCGACCAGAGCGCCAGCGTGATTGCCAAGAGCGAGATCATGAAACACGCCCGCGAAGGCATGCCTATTCCGGAAGGATGGGCGCTTGATCCAGACGGCCAGCCGACCACCGATCCCGAAATCGCCCTCAAAGGCTCGATGGCCCCCTCCGGCGGTTACAAGGGCGTTGGCGTCGTGCTGACGGTCGAGATCATGGCGGCCGCCATGACCGGCGCGACGCTCGGCATCAACGCCAGCCCGTTCTCGGGGACCAAAGGTGGTCCCCCCAGGACTGGCCAGTTTTTCCTGGCCATCGAACCCGGCGCGACCTCGGGTGACCTATTCGCCGAACGCATCGCTTCGCTGGTCGAGGAACTGCGCGAGCAGCCCGGCGTCCGCGTCCCCGGCGATGGCCGGAGGGCGGCAAGACGACGCGCTGAACAAAAAGGTGTCGCCGTCAATCCGGCCACCCTCGCCAAAGTCGAGGCCTGTCTTTCAAGCTGAAGAGATGACGGCGTCAATCCCGAAGTAGCGTCAAGCATTCCTGCTCCCAGCCGATCCATAAACGATCGGAGTCGATGCGATCGACGGCGGTATCCTCTACGAAGGCCCTAATGGTCGCCTCCTTGTCGCTCGTCCCGTAGCCGACTGCGATGTCGAGCACGGTTCGGCTGCCCTTGAAGACTTGCTTGACCACACGCCCTTCAAGCTGGTTGTCGACGATGGGAGGTTCCCGATGCAGCTTGACCCGCTCGGGGCGCAGGGCGGCGGTTGCGGTCTGGCCAATGGTCGGGCGGCGACCACCAGCAGTAGCGTGTAGCGTGAAACCCTGCCAGTCGATGGTGATGCGCTCTCCTTCGATATTTTTGACCGTGCCGGAGAAGAGATTGGTTTCGCCGATGAACTCGGCGACGAAACGGCTGGCGGGATGATGATAGAGGTCTTCCGGCGTGCCGCTCTGCTCGACACGCCCCTCGTTCATCACCACGATCCGGTCCGACATGGTGAGCGCTTCGTCCTGGTCGTGCGTCACGAAGAAGAAGGTCTTGCCGGTGCGCCTCTGAATGTCCTTGAGCTCAAGCTGAACCTGGGCGCGGAGCTTGGCATCGAGAGCGGCGAGCGGTTCGTCGAGCAGGAGTAGGCGTGGATCGGGAGCCAGTGCTCGGGCGAGGGCCACCCGCTGACGCTGACCGCCGGAGAGTTGATCGGGCATGCGGTCGCGAAGGGCTTCCAGTTCCAGTAAGGTCAGCAGCTCGTCAAGCCGGCGATCGATTTCGGTGCGGCTCTTGCCCTTGAGCTCCAGCCCGAAGGCCATGTTGCCGGCGACGGTCATATGCGGAAACAAAGCATAGTCCTGGAACACCATATTGACGTCGCGCTTGTTGGGCGGGTGCGCGGTGACGTCCTCGCCGCCGACGATCACAAGTCCTGCGTCCGGCTGCTCAAAGCCGCCGATGATGCGAAGCGTGGTCGACTTGCCGCAGCCGCTTGGTCCGAGAAAGGTCACGAACTCGCCGGCCATGATCTGCATGTCGAGATCGTCCACGGCGACGACATCACCGAAGCGCTTGGTGATGTGGTCGAGATGAACGACAACATCGGTTTTCGCGGTCATGTCTTAAAATCCCAGGTCACGGCGTGACCTTCATTTTTCTCGTCCAGCGTTCTGCCCATAGCCCTACAACGGCGGTGAGCACGAGGGCGACGGTGGAGATGGCATTGATCTCGGGCGACATGCCGGAGCGGAGCTTGGCGAAGATCAGGACCGGCAAAGTCGGCTCATAGCCACCGAGGAAGAACGAACGGACGAAGTCGTCGAAGCTCAACAGCATGCAGAAGACGGCGGCACCGATCAGAGCGGGTTTCAAATAGGGCAAGGTGATACGCAGGAAGGTGACGGCCTCATCCGCGCCAAGATCGCGCGCGGCTTCAAGCTGGCTTTTCGGCAAGGTGCTGAGTCTCGCCATAACGACGAGGGCGACGAACGGCACGTTGTGCACGGTATGACCGAGGATGATCGCCAGCATACCCGGTTCGATTTCCAGGAGCCGCGCATAGATGCGAAGGGAAATCGCCGAGATGATTCCAGGGATGACCGCTGGCAGGCAGGTGAGCGCGAACAGGACCGCGCGGCCGAAAAAACGGTTGGGGCCGAGGAGGAGGGCAATCCAGGTGCCGATGGCCAGCGAGAGCAACGTCGATGCGATCGCAATGGTCATGGAGTAGAGAAAAACGTCGGTCACCTGGGCGCTTTGGAAGACGCCGAGGTACCAGTCGATCGTCCAGCCTTTAATCGGAAAGCCGATGAACTTGCTGTCCTTGAAGCCCATCAGCACCATCAGCATGAGGGGCACGAACAGATAGACGACGAACGCCCAGTAGACCACCGACATCAGGACACGGGTGTTGCGGGTCACTGCAAGAGTCCCTTGCCGTCCCGGCCCATGACCTTCAGGAAGAGGCCGGTCAGTGCCAGCGTCGCGATCAGCATGATGCTTGCGAAAGCAGCGCCGACGGGCCACTCATCACCGGCGACATGGAAGAAGCCGGCGATGGTCTCGGCAAACACCGTGGTGCTCGGGCCACCGAGCAGCACCGGCGTCGCGTAGAAGCCGGTGGAGATCAGGAAGACCAGCGTACAGCCCGATGTGATGCCTTCCTTGGAGAGCGGCAGCGTCACTCGCCAAAAGCGCGTCCAAGGACCTGCGCCCAGATCGGCCGCAGCTTCTCTGTAGCTGTCCGGGATTTTTTCCAGCGCCGAGTACAGAGGGAGAAGCATGTAGAGCGCTGTGAGGTAGATGATGCCGAGGCTCATCGAAAAGGTGGTGTACATGAAAGGGATCGGCCGCTCGATCAGACCGATCGACTTCAGAAGAAGATTCACCGCGCCATTGTTGCCGAGCAGAATCATGATCGCGTAGGTGCGAACGATCTCTCCCACCCAGAACGGAATGAGCAGCAGCAGCAAAAAAATCATCTGGTTTCGGCGTTTGACGTGCTTGGCCAGGAAATAGGCGACGGGGTAGGTGATCAGCAATGTGCAGAGGGTGCAGACCAACGCGAAGGCCAGCGTACGGAAAAACGGCATCATGAAGATGCGTTCTTCAAAGAACTTCGCCCAGTTGGCCAGCGTCCACCCCGGTTCCTGACCGACGGTCGGCGGATAGCTGTCGAGGAAGCTTACCCAGAACATCTGCAGGATCGGCCCGAGATGGGCGATCAGCACCCAGGCGACCGGCAACGAGGCGAGCAGCAAGAACTGCCGCCTCGGCGATTTGAAGATGAAGTCGGCAACCGCCTGATAGACGACGTTATTGACGACACTGCCCCAGCGCCAACCGGCGCCGGTATACTGGACCTCGTCAGTGATGGTGGGCGTTTGTGTTCTGGCCATAGGGGTTGTTCAACGCCCGCAGACGGTTCGGGCTTCGATTACGCAGGCCGTGGCATGCCCATAACGGCCCGCGCAACGAAGAACCAAGTCCAGCGACTGCCGCTAGGCAGCCTTAACCTCCTCCACCGCCGGGTCGACCAGCTTGTACTTCATGTCGTTGGCTTCGGCGCGGAAGAACTGGAGGCCGGCGAGTTCGTCTTCCGTGAAGGACGAAGCCTTCTGCTCCAGCTCGGTGAGATGGTCGCTTGCGCCATTGTAGGTCGAGATGAAGCCGGAGGACTTGGTCATCTGTGCGCCAACTTCCGAACTCGCGAGCAGCGCATCGAGGAAGGTGTAGGCGTTGTCCGCGTTCGGCCCGTTATTGGCGACGTTGAGGGTGTAGACGAAGCCATAAGAGCCTTCCTTCGGAATGGTCATGGCGACCGGGAAACCGTCCATGATCAGCTTGGAGATCGGACCGTTCCAGGCATGGGCGAGCACGATGTCCTGATTGATGAACATCTGCTGCACCTCGGCGCCGGCATCGTAATATTTTCGCACGCTCGGCTTATGCTCGATCATCAGATCGCGGATTTCGGTGACGATGCGCGCAGCCTCGTCCGGGTTGTCCATATATTCGACCATGTTGCCGTCATAGCCTTTGTAAAGCATCAGAACGGACATCATGTCCTGGATGATATAGGCGATCTGACCGCTGTATTTCTCATCGAACATGACGTCCCAACTCAACGCCTCCTCGGGTGTCACAACCTCGGTATTATAAGCCATCACCTCGGCGCCGGAGAGGATGGGGGCACCCCATTTCTCGCCGTTGATCGTTGCCCAGTCGCTTTCCGAATAGACCGGATTGATGTTGCCCCAATTGCCGAGCCGGCCCGTATCCATCGGCGCCAGCAGACCACTGTCGATGAACTGCAGGAAGCGGTGGCCGGCGACGGTCACGATGTCGGCGGTCGGGTTCGGCGCTTCCGCTGCGAGCAGGTTGAACTGCTTGCCCTGATCGTCCACCAGGCGGACGTTGACCTTGATGCCGGTCTCAGCCTCGAACGCCGCCTTGAAATCATCGGGCACGAAATTGGCGTAGGTCCAAATATTGACCTCTTTCGCATCCTGAGCACTCAAGGTCTTGAGGTAAGCCGGTGCTGCCAGCACCAGGCCGGAGGCCGCTGTGGTCTGAATGAAAGAACGTCTGTTGATCTTGGCCATGGAAGTGTCTCCCTGAGGATTTGGATTTGTCTTGATCATTTTTGCCGCTCATACATCGGTGAGCGGAAAGCCTTGTTTGGCCAACTTTTTCAACTGTGCAAGCGAGATCGCCGGCAAGTCAAGGGCGGGGAGCAGATCGTTCGCCTGCTCGAAATCGATGCCGTACATCGCTGAGAAGATGTCGATCCCAGCCTGATGCAACGTCGCCGTTTGCCCGGTCAGTTCGCCCAGCTTCACGGTCGGCAGGAGACCGTAGGGCACATCCTCGGTGACGTAGCGGCTGTCCGCTGTCGCCGGCCCGGTTCCGCCACGGCCCGCCGCATGCATCTCCTGATTCATGCCGGAAATGCTGGCCACCGGCACATGAAACGACAGATGAAAATGCTCGAATATGGTGCGCACCGAAAGGCCAAGGCGATCAGCGATCGCCAGCCGTTCTTCATCGAGCGCTTCGAGAAGACGACCGACATTCGGCGTGACGTTCTGACCCTGGCTCCAGGTCTCGCCCTGCTCCATCCGGGTCATGTTGCCGAGTGCAATGCCCATATGGTTCTGCGGGTTGAGATTGGACAGCGCTATCGCCAACAACCCATCCCGCTCCACAAACCTCTCCCCAAACAGCCTCCGGCTGATGGATAACGCTTTCGCGGAGTCACTATGGGGTATCGTCGCGATGTCGATCTTCGCTCGTATTGTGTTGACCATGACGCGGTTCGCATCCTGGCGGCCTGTTGTTGCGGTGGTGCCCCAGGCGACGATCGACGGCGATACGCCGCGCGCTGACAGAAGCTTCGAAAGGTAGAGCGCTCCAAAGGAGGCGTGGGAACTGATCAGAATAGTGTGATTTTCTTGCACATGCGGTGCTAGCGCATCCATGACGCTCTTATGGCCGTAAGCCGGCAGTGCCAGCAGAATCACGTCGGCCCAATGCGCGAGCTCCTCGGCATGCTGGGCTACGGCCGGATGAAACACCCCCTCAATGGCGCCTTCGGCGACCAGTGGTTCGCCCGCAGCAATGTTCGCGGTGCGCGCGCCCGAAGGCGACCAGAGCATCACCCGATGCCCCGCCTGCTCCAAAAGGGCAGCATTACCGAAGGCCACCGAGCCTGCCCCTGCAATCCCGACCTTCAAGACAGACACCTCAGCCAAGTCTACGCCCCCCGTCGCACGGGGACGGGCTCGCCTAGGATGTGCATGAGGCGGTTGGCCCAGCCGAAGAGGGCAGTGGAGAGGATCAGGTCGGTGATTTCTTCCTCTGTGAGGCCGGCATGGCGGAGTTTCTGAATGTCATCCGGCGTAGCCTCGGAGGGGGATTTCGAGAGCTTGAACGCGAAGCCGACGATCGCCTGGTTGTAGGGGTCGAGCCTGACATTTTCGCCGTCCTCGAAGAGTGCCGCCATGACCTCACCGCTCTTGGTAAGCTGGTTATAGCGACTGGCATGGACGGCGACGCAGTAGATGCAGCGATTGACCACGGAAGCGGCGGTTGCGCCGAGTTCACGGCCGGTGCGGCCGAGACCGCCACGGTTGTACATGATCGCGTTGAAGAGGGGCGAGCGCTCCTTCAGGATCTCGACATCGTGGGCAAGCGTCAGGACATAATCCGACACCTTGGTGTTGGAGGGCGTGACCTTGAGAGCCTCGAGCTGCGCTTCCGTCGCCTTTTCGAGATCGACAGGCGTTACGCGCGGGCGCCATTCCGGCACTTCGGTGGTGAACTCCTGTATGATCGCGCTCATGCACCTGCTCCCATCAGCCGGAGGCCCTCGATCAACCGAATTTCGTAGGCGAGGAACGCGTTAAGTTGGGTCAGCCGCACGATGTCGGGCTCGGCGAGCCCTGCTTTACTCAGGCTCTCGATATCATCCGCGGTGACGTCCTTCGGTGAGGCGCTAACGCGGTCAGTGAAGGCAAGAATGGCGCGCCAGCGCTCATCGGCACCGCCATCGAAAGATGGGTCGGCAAGTCTTACCTCCTTATCGGACATGCCTTGGCCATAGTGTTCGGCCAACGCGTCGTTGCCGTTCAGCCGTGCGATGCGAGCGGCGAGAGCCGCACGTTGCTCGTGAGAAAAAGCCCCCACCTCCTTCGGCCGCAACACGGCGGCGCTTGCCGCTTCGGTCATTGCCAGGACGTCAGAGCGATGGGCAATAGCGTCCGATCCTTCGAGCCCAGCCATGGCCGTGATCCGATCACCACTCATGATGCGGCTTCCTCCTTGTGTCTGGGCAAGGGACTTTCGGTCCACTCATCGCCTTGAAGCTCGGGTTTTTCATAGTCCTGAAGCCGCTGCCAATGAGCCTCGATGTCTTCCCTGTAGAGGGTCGCGGCGATGTCTCTAGTGAGCCAGGAAGCGCCTTCGCTGATGCCGGGAATATCGCCGCTGACTTTGCCGAGGCTGGCGGTGGCGCCGTAGTTGAAGCAGTAGACGTTACTGAGCCAGGGAGCTGTTCCAGGCATCTTTTCGCGGAAGGTGAAGTCTGGGTTCAAATAGGGAAAACGACCGAGATCCGGATCACGCTCATCCTCGGGCGGGGTATAGACATCTTCCCAAAGCTGGATCTCGGCTGCCATCTCGCCGAATTCGGTTCTCGCCATCGGATCAGTCGTGAAGCCGGTGCCCAGTATCAGAAAATCGGCCGTCAGACGGCGGTCGCCTTCGATGTCTATGCGGAGCGCACCGCTCTGCAGCGTCACGGCGGTCACCGCTGCATTCAGGTGGAAGCTGACGGCATCCTGGCGGTTGGCACGACGGGTCGAACCATGGGGAGCGGGCGTCTGGGTGGCAAAAGAATACTGC
>JBPCVQ010000442.1:0-12969 GCA_051010395.1 Geminicoccaceae bacterium
TTCCGGCGTCATATCGTAGCGCGTCTTTAAATGCCGCTTCAGCATCTTCAACTTCTTGCCGTCTTCGAGACAAATAATATATTCAGGCGTTACCGACTTCTTTACGGCAACGGCAGGTTGCGGCTTCTCGGGCTGCTGCGACTCCGGATGAGGCGACAAGGTATTCAGACTTCCATAGACTTTCTGAATAACCTCCGGCAGATCACTGACGGCAACAGTATTGTTGGAAACGTGGGAGGCCACAATTTCCGTCGTAAGAGCAAGAAGCTCATTTTGGCTTAACTTTTCGGTCATAACGTTGCGCGCCTTTGTCCAAGCAAGTTGTTAATTCTGTCGAAGAATATATTTAAAGTTTTTACTTCTGCAAGACCTTTGTCGAAGTTTTCTTTAAAGGAGGCAAGAAACCATGAAAAAGGCTGAGTACAGCTTGGATATCACCAACGATGTCTGTCCCATAACCATGGTGAAGACCAAACTTTTGCTGGAAGACATGCAGGTTGGCGAAATTGCGACCATTCGCCTGAATTCTGGCGAACCCCTAGACAACGTGCCGCGGACTTTGCGCGACCAAGGTCACGACGTTTTAGAACTTGAACCTGAAGCTGCAGGCAGCACTGTTCACCGTCTGGTGGCAAAAAAAGGACCTGATCGCTTTTAGTTGGTTTTTATCGACTTTTAGTTTGTCATCATCGGTTTTGTTGGCATAAGTTCGCCTCGGCTCGGACTTCATGCCATCATAGAATTGAATTCAGCGGCAACTCTGCAAAGTCGGGGATGGAAGATCGATGCCCGCGAGATCGGAGCGCATAGTATAAGCGCTCATCCGGCTGCCGTCAGGCCTTTGATAATAGCCTTCACGCCGGCCGACTTCGACAAAACCGAATGTGCGATAGAGGCTCTGCGCCGATTGATTGTCGGCAGCCACTTCCAAAAACATCGTATTCGCGCCGATACGCTGACAGCGCTCCATGCAGTCGCGCAGCAGAACGGCACCGATCTGACGTCGGCGATAGCTTGGGCCAACGCCGATGGACAACAGCTCCCCCTCATCGCGAACCACACGGCAAAGGGCAAAGCCAACACCGCGCATGCCGTCGATGCCGGAAAGATTGCCCTCGAACAGCCGCGCAAGCAGGCCAAAGCCACCAGGCAGCGCCAGAAGATGGGCGAGATCCGCCCGGCTCCAAGCATCATCGAAACAGCTCTGGTGCAGTCTCGCCAGCCGTCCCAGATCGAATGGGCCCACGGTCTTGATGCTGATCGTCGGCTGGCGGTTCAGCGCGAGCATGTCAGATCAGAACCTCTGATACGATGGATTTCGAAATCAGTGGCGTCGGCGGCACGGCGTCGGGTGCACGGACATAGAGCGGCTTGAGGGCAAAGCCTGGAGCCGGCGTCTCGCCTGCTGAAAGTCGGCCGGCTGCGGCCAGCATGACCATGCCGGCATCAACCGGCGGTGTCTCGATGATTTCGACATCCCGATCATCGGCCAGTTGCGCCGCAACCAGCGCGGCACCGCTGCCGGCAAGTCGCCACCGGCCCTCGCTGAGCGCCGCAGCGACCAGAGCGGGCGCCTTCGCCTCGATTTCGCCGCGCGGATGACCATCTGCAGCGAACGCCTGGGCATAGACTTCGCCCCGCCTCGCATCCAGCACGATCATTGTCTTCCCGGATACAGGATCATGTCCCAGACCAGCGGCGATCGCTTCATGGCTGGTGACACCCAGCACGGGAAGGCCGGCCGCAAGCGCAAGACCACGAACAAGGGCGACCGCACTTCTGATGCCGGTGAAACTGCCGGGACCGCGATTGACGGCGATCATGTCGAGATCCTGATAGCCCAGCCCCTGCTCGCGCAGCAGCCGCTCGATTACCAGAATAAGCTGATCAGCCTTCACCGTCTCGGGCGGCAGCGCCTCGGACGCGAGGACCGCCGGCGCCCCGAAATCGGCACCCGCCCCACAGTCGGCGTCCGACTTAGGGTCGACGTTCGGCCCGGGACGGGCGTCCCGCCAAAGAGCGGCGGTGGCTGTTTGATTGGCGCTGTCGATGGCAAGGCCGAGCACCCCTGCTCCTCCCCGTCGTCACTCGATCTGTCGAACTTCGCTGACCTCGGGCACGTAGTAACGAAGCAGGTTCTCGATGCCATTCTTGAGCGTGATAGTCGAACTTGGACAGCCGGCGCAGGCGCCGCGCATATGCAGATAGACGACGCCCTTCTGGAAGCCCTGGAAAACGATGTCGCCACCGTCCTGGGCAACGGCAGGGCGTACCCGCGTGTCGATCAGTTCCTTGATCTGCTTCACCAGTTCATCGTCGGCATCGCTCTCGCCGGCAGCCTCATCCTGAGGAGCGGCGTCCGGCGACATCACGGGATCGCCCGATTTATAATGCTCCATCAACGCACCGAGCACGGCCGGTTTCATCGCGTACCAGTCCTGACCTTCCGCCTTGGTGACCGTCACGAAATCGCTGCCGAGGAAGACGCCGGTCACCCCCTCGACCGCGAACACGCGCTTGGCCAGCGGCGAACTCTCACTGGCATCCGCCTCGGTGAAATCAGCAACCCCTTTGGCCATAACCTCCTGGCCTGGCAAAAACTTCAACGTCGCCGGGTTAGGCGTTTGTTCGGTCTGAATGAACATGATGGAGTCTCCTGGGATCCATGTCGAATGTACGACCCCTTGCCGCAAAGATGGCCCATACTGCCACCCGGTTCAAGCGGTCCGGAACGGATCAGTGCGCGTGCCCTTGATCGAGGTATCTTCGGTGCGAACTTTTCTCGTCAATCCGGCCTTAACTCAAGGGGCGATAGCTATTCGGCCATAGACAACATTCAAGTGGCACATGCCTATCAACGAATCAGGGCGAGCTGACCGACGACGGAGGCACACCATGGCATGGTTTGGCGCGATCGCTGGAAAACATCATTTGACACTTTCGAGTATCGGGCGCTGGCTCTTGGCCTTTATTTGCTCCGTGCTGGGCGCCAGTTTCATCTCGAGCGTGATATTCGCAGCTTCCGGATCAGACAGCGATGTATTGCCCTTTGATCAGTTGCTCTTAGCCGCGTGGATTTTTACCGGCTGCTATACCGCCATCTATGGCATCATTCCGGCAGTCTTGCTGACCTATCTTTGCGAACGCTACAGCCTTCATGACAAATCACCACTGATTTTCATGGCCGCCGGAGTCCTGGTCGGTACCGGAATAGCGGCCACAAGTGACTATCCAAAGTCGTCCGGCTTTGACATCTTCGTTTTTTACGCTCCCTTCACGGGAGCGGTCGGCGGGCTGGTGTTCGCCCTGCTGCGCCGAAAGCTCTCGACCGCTGATCCTGAACGGGGACGCTCGACGAGCGAGCCTTGACAAAGCGACGACCTTTCCCATCTGCGGCCACCGCCCATCCTCGTTCCGCGACAGCGTCACCCATGCAAGGCGGCGCCTTGCTATTTCAGCAGAATATTCGAGATTTCCTTGAGCTGGGTCCGTGCCCGCAGCAGATAAAACCCCTGCGACGCCAGATGGCTAGGACGAAACTGGCTGTCCGTCGAGCCGTTCATCACCACCCAGGGCTGCAACGTCGCCGCCTCTTTCAGGCTCTTCATGGTCTGGCGCCAGGCATTGCCTAGGCCTTTTTCCGAGATGACATCGGCGAAATCCTCCTGCATGCCGCGCATCAAGAGGTAATACGCATAAAGCCGCCCCTTGTTGGCGTAGAAGACATCATCCGCCTGAAAGTCCAGCCAGTTGGTCGACTGCTCTTCGATATGCCGGCTGATGGTCGCCGACGCGCTGCCGATATCGGAGGTGAAGCGATCGATCAGGGTCTGCAGATTGTCGGCCCTCGCCTCGAACCTGGCCTCGCCGTCCGCCAGCCGTTGATTATACTGCCGAAGCGAGCGCATTCCCTGGCCATACTGCTTTTCCGAAGGGGCCGTTGGCGCCCACCAAGAGACCTTGGGGTCATAAATCCAGACATCGGGCGGATAAGAGAGGTAACCCGACGCCGCCTTCACATCCAGATCTTCGGAGCTCGATCCGCGGGTGCGCGCGATCTCGTCCCGAAGCTCGGAGGTGAAGCGGAACAGCGCCGTTAGAATGCCCTGCTGGAAATTCGGCATGTTGTCCAGCATGGAGCCGGGCATGAAGACGGGGTCGTTGGAAACCCAGCGATGGGTCTCCGTCTCGCGCTCGATCAGATCGGCGGCAATCGCCACGCTGACGCTGGCGCCATCCGGCGCATCGCTCGGCAACCCGAACTCAGGATTGTCGTCGACCTTGGTCAGCCAGATCATCCCGCCAACATAATAGACGACGACCAGCCCGATCAGTGCCAGCGGCGCCAGCCCCATGGTCCGCAAACTCGGCACCCATCTGCGCCAGCCGGCGCCGGTGGACGCTGTCGCGGTGCTGAACGGACCCGGTGGTGTTTCCGGTTTGGGCGCCGGCGCCTCGCCGGTGGGGCCGGAGGAGTCCGATGGGACGGAGGGGTCGGCCATGGCGTTTTCCTAAAAAGCTGTTCAGCGCGGCAGGAAGCCGACGATGTCGTAGACCTTGGCGATATTGTCGGCGGCGATCGCTTCGGCCTTCTCCGCCCCCCGGCGCAAAATGCCCTCGATCTCGCCCTTGTCGTCCATCAACCGACGCATCTCACCCGTAATCGGCTCAAGCTTCGAAACAGCAAGATCTGCAAGTTTTTTCTTGAAACGGTCAAAAGGCGTATTCGCGAATTTGGCTTCCACATTCGCCCTCGGCTCTTCGGCCAGCGCCGCATAGATCTGCAACAGATTGGAACACTCCGGTCTCCTCTCCAGATCGTACGCCATCCCATCATCACAATCTGACTTAGCTTTTTGAATCTTCAGCGCAATCCTGCTTGCATCGTCAACTAAGTTGATGCGTGCCCAATCGCTCGGATCCGAGCTGCTCATCTTCTTCGTGCCGTCACGAAGGGACATGATCCTCGCCGCTTCGTCCTGGATCACCGGCTCGGACAGCGGGAAAAAGTCCGTGTCATATTGGCGATTGAACGCGCCCGCGATATCCCGCGTCAGCTCCACATGCTGCTTCTGGTCCTCGCCCACCGGCACATGCGTCGCCCGATAGAGCAAAATATCCGCCGCCATCAGCACCGGATAAGTATAGAGCCCGGCAAGAGCCTGGTCCTTCTTCTTGCCCGCCTTGTCCTTGAACTGGGTCATCCGGTTCAGCCAGCCAAGTGGCGTCACGCAATTGAAGATCCAGGCAAGCTGTGTGTGCTGCGGCACCTGGCTCTGCGCAAAAATCGTGGTCTTTTCGACATCCAGCCCAGCAGCGACAAAACTCGCCGCAACCTCGATCGTCCGCTCACGCAGCACCTTCGGGTCCTGCGGCTGGGTGATCGCATGCAGGTCGACCACACAATAAATCGCCTCGTAATCCCCCTGCAGCCGCACCCAATTACGGATCGCCCCCAGATAATTGCCGAGGTGCAAACTGCCGCTAGGCTGAATACCCGAAAAAATCCGCCCCTTCATCAAACCTCGCCTTTTTCAACAAGAGGATGTCGCCCTGTAACCCATGGGGCTGTTATGGGGATGCCAGAGCCTGGGTCAAGGGTGGGTGGGTGCGAGGCGCACCGGCCTCGACTTGCCTGAGACGGCATCGGACAGCGAGCTTCCATCCCAACCTCGAGGTGGAACTCGAATAAATATGTCAATCAACCATCATCTTGATCTAATATCGATGAGATTATTATTATGATGATCTCGGATTTTTGTTTGGATTCATTCACGATGTACGGAAATAAAAGAAGATGCCGTTAGCTTCATTAAACACCACCACTGTCGGATCCCAGCCAGGCGACCCGGCCGGACGACGGGCTCGGCCGATGAAGGGTGATCTAGCGGTCTTCCACAACCGGCCCGCATCATCTCACGATTCCAAAGCGCAGCCACAGACTGAAGCCACGATTGAGGATCAAGGCCAGAAACTCCAGGATGCGGACGCCGCGATGGGCAGGCCTCTCTTTCTGGTGCAAAAGAGAGCTGCCCCTCAGACTTCCGACCTTCTGCACCATGTCGCCGGCGGTAAGAAGCCGCCACCGGGTGTTGCGGCGGGCGGGAATGCCAAACCGGCCATAAAACCAGACATCGTTGTCAGTCCGGAAGGCAAAATCCAGCTGCCCACCCCGCCGAAATCGACGCCTGAGGTCGGAATACCGGAACCTCTGCCACCTAAGCCGCCGGACCAGTCTATTGAGGCAACTTGCAAAGTCCTTCAGGCGCAATGTAATAAAAAATGCGACGAAGTCCCGGTAAAGCCAAACAAGAAGGCGTTGGTAATGCTGCCAATTAAGGGGCTCTGCTACGCTGGTTGTGCAGCGATTTATGGCCTCTGCCGTCTTTCAGGCATGATCTCCAAGGGTGCGGACTGAACATGAGTGAAGACATGGTTGCCATCTCTGCAGAAGATGACAAATTGAAAGGGAAAACTGACGCTTGCATCAATGCTCGCCAAAAGTTTGTGATTGTTGCCGACAAGACTTTTCCTCATCATGAAGCCCTGATCCGCTGGCTGGAGGTGTATGGCGGGCAGACTGACAAACGAGGCTTTTTTCGCGCCATTAGAGACAATATCGCCGTCGGCGATATCTCCGGCATCTGGGCTGCAGCAACACTGGATAATGACTATTCCTGGGACTATGCCGTCACGGAAGACAGCATCACCATCACGCTTGACCCAGATCCGAATGCGCTCCGGCCGAAGCTCAGCGCCGCCTTCAAAAATAAACCGCGGCAGGATCACGGGGCCCTTCTTGAAGGATCTGGAGGGGGTGATATTCCCATCATCTCGATGCATGACAAGGACATTAAGAAAAAGATCATAGCCTCGACGTCAAAACGTCAGCCCTTCGTGGTTCATGCCGACCGCAAGGTCAGGCACAAGAAAGCATTGCTGCGCTGGCTCCGTGTCTATGATGGCGCGCCCGAAGAACGCGGTTTTGGCCGCTTGATCCCGGATATTCTCCTTGCCGGTCGCTTCAACGCCTTTATGCAAATCGCAAGTGATGCTGGCTATGCGTTTTCTTATCGTCACACGCCGGAACTGATCACGATCGTCTTCGAGCCGCCGGAAAACTGCCCGAGCCGCTCCCCAAACGAAACTTAAGCGACGACAAGTAAAGGCACCTGGCCCTGCCAGGTTGCGGAATGTTCGGAGACCGAACATAGTCGACGCCAGCAAGTATGAAAAATACGGCAGGGCGTTCGGGATTGAGTGACGGTGACATTTTCGACCTTCTGGTGGTCGGTGGCGGCATCAATGGTGTCGGCATTGCGCGTGACGCCGCGGGTCGCGGGCTCAAGGTGTTGTTGTGCGAGCAGGATGATCTCGCCAGCCACACCTCGTCGCAAAGCTCGAAGCTGATCCATGGCGGGCTTCGTTATCTCGAATATTACGAATTCCGTCTGGTGCGCGAGGCGCTGATCGAGCGCGAGGTGCTGCTCGAGGCCGCCCCGCACATCATCTGGCCGCTCCGCTTCATCCTCCCCCACAGCCAGGACCAGCGCCCCGCCTGGATGATTAGGCTGGGCCTGTTTCTTTACGATCATATCGGTGGGCGCAAGCGCCTGCCGGCGTCAGCTTCCATCAATCTGAAAACGGACCCGGCGGCAGCACCGCTAAAATCCGCGGTACGCCGTGCGTACAGCTATGCCGACTGTTGGGTCGAGGATGCACGCCTCGTGCTGCTGAACGCTATGGATGCCGCCGAGCGCGGCGCCGAGGTCCTGACGCGCACCCGCTGCACCGAGGCAAGGCGGGTCGACGGCCACTGGGAGGCGACGCTCGCCTCCAATCGCGGCGCGCCCGTGCGAAATGTCAGAGCAAAAGCTTTGATCAACGCCGCCGGTCCCTGGGTCTCGGAATTTCTAGGAAAGCGCCTTAACCTCGCTGCTGACCATAAGGTCCGCCTGATCAAAGGCAGCCACATCGTCGTCAAGAAGATCTTCGACCACGGCAGCCCCTACATCCTGCAGAACCCGGATGGCCGCGTCGTCTTCGCCATCCCCTATGAGCAGGACTACACGCTGATCGGCACCACGGACCAGGAGTATCGGGGCGATACGGCCGATATCAAAATCGACGACGACGAGATCGACTACCTCCTGACGTCGGTCAACCGCTACTTCGAAAAACCCGTCGCGCGCGAAGAGGTCGTGTGGACCTATGCCGGTGTGCGCCCGCTCTATGACGACGCCAAGGGCAACGCCTCAGCCGTCACCCGGGACTACGTCTTCGACCTCGACCGGCCCCGGGGCGGGGCGCCCTTACTGTCTGTTTTCGGCGGGAAGCTGACCACCTATCGAAAACTGGCGGAACACGCGCTCGAAAAACTGCAGCCGGTGATGCGCTTCAAAGGAAAACCCTGGACCTCAGGCAGCCCGCTTCCCGGCGGCAATATCAAGAATGCGGACTTCGAAGCGTATCTGAATGACGTGCGCGGAAGGTGGAATTGGCTTCCCCCTGCGCTCGCCCAGCGCTACGCTCGTGCCTATGGGACACGTATCGAACGTTTGATTGGGACGGCGGACGGATTGGACGGTTTGGGCGAGCATTTCGGTGACGATCTTTACGAGGCCGAGGCCAGCTATCTCCTGCGCGCCGAGTGGGCGCTGACCGACGAGGATATCCTCTGGCGGCGCTCCAAGCTCGGCCTGCATGTCAGCAACGAAACCGCCGCCCGCCTCCGCGCTTGGCTCGGCCGCAATGCCGAACCCGGGATGCCGACATGACTGTCAGGCTCGACAATGTCGGCAAGTCAGTCGGCCGGGAGCAACATCTCCACGATATCGACCTCACCTTCGAGCCCGGCAATCTCTACGTCCTGTTCGGCCTCACCCTGGCCGGCAAGACTTCCCTGATGCGCCTGATGGCCAGCCTCGACCGGCCCACACGCGGCCGCGTGCTGGTGGACGGAAACGATGTGACCGATGTGAGCGTGCGCGAGCGCAGCATCGCCATGGTCTACCAGCAATTCATCAACTACCCGGCCTTCACCGTCTACGACAACATCGCCTCCCCGCTGCGCATCCGTGGCCTTGCCAAGGCCGAGGTCGACAAGAAGGTCCGTGAGACGGCGGCGATGGTGCGCATCGATCACCTGCTCGATCGCCTGCCTGCCGAACTTTCCGGCGGCCAGCAGCAGCGCGTCGCCATCGCCCGCGCCCTGATCAAGGAAGCGGACCTTCTGCTGCTCGACGAGCCGCTGGTCAATCTCGACTACAAGCTCCGGGAAGAGCTGCGCGCCGAGCTCAAGTCGATCTTCCAGCGCGGCAAGTCGATCGTCGTCTACGCCACGACCGAGCCGGTCGAGGCGTTGCTGCTCGGTGGCAACACGATCGTGATCGACGAGGGCCGCGTGCTCCAGGCCGGCCCGACCCTCGAGGTTTTCCATCACCCCGCCTCCGTGCGTGTTACCCAGGTCTTCAGCGAGCCGCCGATGAACCTCGCCGACGGCACCGTCGCCGACGGGCGGTTTACATTGGACGGCGGTGTGGAAGGGCCGCTACCCGATCACCTGAAGGACACCGCGGATGGCCGCTATCGCCTGGGTTTTCGCGCCAACCATGTGGCCCTTGCCAAGCGCGACGACGACGACATCGAGATCCCGGCAACGGCCGACCTCGCAGAGGTCAGCGGCTCCGAAACCTTCATCCACCTCAAACATCAAGGCGCCAATTGGGTCGTGCAGGAGGAAGGCGTCCACAGCCTCCGGATCGGCGAGGCCATCACGGTTTTTCTCAAGCCGGACCGCCTCTTCCTGTTTGGCGAGGGCGGCCAGCTCAAGGCCTCTCCGCCCGTCGCCGACGCCATGACCAAGGCGGCCTAGCGGGATCATGGCGCGTATCACCCTCGACGATCTCGCCCACGCCTACCTGGCGACATCGGGAGGCGAAACTGATTACGCGCTCCGCAAGATGAACCATGTCTGGGAGGACGGCGGCGCCTACGCCCTCCTCGGCCCCTCCGGCTGCGGCAAGACCACCCTCCTCAACATCATATCCGGCCTTCTCACGCCATCCGAAGGCAAGGTGTTGTTCGACGGCGAGGACGTTACCGCACTGGAGCCGCAAGCCCGCAACATCGCCCAAGTGTTCCAGTTTCCTGTCATCTACGACACCATGACCGTCGCCGACAATCTCGCCTTCCCGCTCAGAAATCGCGGCATGGACGAAGCGGCCGTGCAAAAGCGCGTGGCTGAAATCGGTGATCTCCTCGAACTGACCCCTGATCTAAAAAAACGTGCCCGCGGCCTTACCGCCGATGCCAAACAGAAGATTTCGCTCGGCCGCGGCCTGGTTCGCTCCGACGTCGCCGCTATCCTGTTCGACGAACCGCTGACCGTGATCGACCCGCAGGTGAAGTTTCAGCTCCGGCGCAAGCTCCGTGAAATCCACGAGGAGTTCGCCCTCACGCTAGTCTACGTCACCCATGACCAGACCGAAGCCCTGACCCTCGCCGACAAGGTCGCGGTCATGGTCGAAGGACAGGTGGTTCAGCTCGGCACACCGCAGGAACTCTTCGAAAACCCGGCGCACACCTTCGTCGGCTATTTCATCGGCAGCCCCGGCATGAACCTACTGGATTGTCAGCTCCACGGCGGTGTCGCCCAGATCGGCGGCATGTCCCTGCCGCTCGCCTACGACACGGTGAAAGCGGCGCGCGGCGCCGGCGGCAGCTTGAAGCTCGGCATCCGCCCGGAATTCGTGCAACTGACCGACCAGGCCGAAGACGGCATGCTGCCTGCGACCGTCAGCGCTGTCGAGGATCTCGGCAACTACAAGATCATACGCGTGATGCTCGGCCAGGAGGAGTTGGCGATCAAGCTGCCGGGAGAGCACTCCGTACCCTCCGAGCAAGCCTTCGTCGGTTTTCCGCCGCGCTGGACCAAGATCTACGCCGACGACCGGCTGGTGGCATAGCATGGCTATCTCATTGACATGTCTTGTCCCCTTGGCTGCCGCCTCAGAATTCGAGGCCACAGCATCGCCTGTCCTGCGGCCAGGTATCTCGCCGCAGGGGATTGACGGCTGCAGGACGACCACAGGCTTCAGGCTCGATCATCGTGTCATGAAGATGTCACGATGAAGCCCCAGAATAACCGCGCCTGGTTCCTCGTCCTCCCAGTCCTCGTCCTGGTTGCCTTCTCTGCAATCATTCCATTGATGACTGTGGTCAACTACTCGGTCCAGGACATCTTCGGCCCGAATGAGCGCTTCTGGGTCGGCACCGAGTGGTTCATCGAAGTCCTGAACGACAAACGCCTGCACGAAGCCCTCTGGCGCCAGTTTCTCTTTTCGGGACTCGTCCTCCTCATAGAAATCCCGCTCGGCGTTCTGATCGCGCTGGCCATGCCGAAAAAGGGATGGACCGTGTCGCTCGTTCTGGTCCTGATCGCCCTCCCGCTCCTGATCCCGTGGAACGTCATAGGCACTATCTGGATCATCTTTACCCGCCCCGACATCGGCCTGTTCGGCGCCTTCATCAACGGCACCGGCATCGACTTCGACCACACCGCTAATGCGCTGGATGCCTGGGTCACCCTCATGCTGATGGAAGTCTGGCACTGGACCCCGCTGGTCGCTCTCCTCGCTTATGCCGGCCTGAAGTCCATCCCCGACGCCTACTACCAGGCCGCCAAGATCGACGGTGCGTCCGCCTGGTCCGTCTTCCGCTACATCCAGCTTCCGAAGATGCGCGGCGTGCTCACCATCGCCGTCCTCCTCCGCTTCATGGACAGCTTCCTGATCTACGCCGAACCCTTCGTCCTAACCGGTGGCGGTCCCGGCAACAGCACCACCTTCCTCTCGATCTACCTGGTCAAGCTCGCCGTCGGCCAGTTCGACCTTGGCCCCGCCGCTGCCCTCTCCATCATCTACTTCCTCATCGTCCTCCTCTTCTCCTGGCTTTTCTACCAGGCCCTCCAAAATGTCGGCACCGGAGACAAAGCCTAATGTCGATGGCATCGACAGGCGTTACGCCGGCGTCGCCGGCAGGCACATCACAAGCAGCGGCGTCGCCAAGCTGGTTCCGTCGAAACTTCGGGCGGATCGCCCTTGCGATCTACCTCATTCTCCTGATGCTGCCGATCTACTGGATGCTCAACATGTCGCTGCGTCCCAACGCCGACATCCTGAGCAATTTCAGCCTGATCCCCACCGAGTTCACCCTAGCCAACTACCAAAAAATCTTCGGCGACCCGGCCTGGTATTCCGGCTACATCAACTCGATCATCTACGTCTCCCTGAACACCGTCATCTCGCTCACCGTGGCCTTGCCTGCAGCCTACGCCTTCTCGCGCTATCGCTTCCTCGGTGACAAGCACCTGTTCTTCTGGCTGCTCACCAACCGCATGGCCCCACCCGCCGTTTTCCTGCTCCCCTTCTTCCAGCTCTATTCAACCGTCGGCCTGATCGACACCCACATCGCCGTCGCCCTCGCCCACTGCCTGTTCAACGTCCCGCTCGCCGTCTGGATCCTTGAGGGCTTCATGTCCTCCGTCCCGCGCGAGGTCGACGAAATGGCCTATATCGACGGCTATTCGCTCCCCCGCTTCTTCACCACGGTCTTCATGCCGCTGATCAAAACCGGCATCGGCGTCACCGCGTTCTTCTGCTTCATGTTCTCCTGGGTCGAACTCCTCATGGCCCGCACCCTCACCACCACCGAGGCGAAACCCATCGCCGCGGTGATGACGCGGACGGTGTCCGCGACCGGCCTCGACTGGGGCTTGCTGGCGGCAGCCGGCATCCTCACCATCGTCCCCGGCGCGCTCGTCATCTATTTCGTCCGCAACTACATGGCCAAGGGCTTCGCCCTGGGTCGGGTATGATGGAATGTCCATCTGCATTGGCTCTAGTGGAGTAACCTTAAAAAATGCTTAATCTCTTCTGGATGGCCTGGACCGGCCCGACCGACATCGTG
>JBPCVQ010000443.1:0-3217 GCA_051010395.1 Geminicoccaceae bacterium
GGGTCGGTTGCGGGAGAGGGCGAAATGTTGCGCTAAGGAATCTAGAATCGTTTTGCTACAAAGGGTTATCCAAGGGCACTTTCTTGGCGGTCTGAAAATCGTGGGTTTGTCCTGATTCAACCAAAAGTCTGTTTGGGACAATTTAGACCTCAGTAAAATCAATGAGTTAGCGATGAAGAATCCAGCGACGTCCAATTGGGACAGAGATTTTGGGCTGTGAAAGTTTCCTAACGTGTCATTTCGCCCCCACCTGCAACTGACCTCGTCGATGCCGATGCCGAGACCTGGCGGGACGGCGAGGGGAGGAAGATCAGCTGGATTGATTTTCCCGACTACAACGGCCAGCTTCGGCAAACCAAGGTGATCCTGGCGACAGCGCATATCAACCATGATCCCACCGACAATCAGTCGCGTAATCTGAAGGCACTCTGCCAGCGCTGCCATCTCCTCCATGACCGGAAGGAGCATCGCCGCCGCCGGCGGCTGACCTATCGGAAGAGACGGGCGCTCGGTGATCTGTTCGAGGGGGCATATCCGAGATGGTAGTGCCCGGATATGCCAGAAACTGTGAAATGGACTGTCAACCCCAATAGGCGTATACTCAACCCATGACTGATGAAACCGAACAGAACACCCTGCAGGACCTCTTCCGCGTCATCAACGATATGCGCGCGGAACAGAAGGACATGCGCGCGGAACAGAAGGACATGCGCGGCGAGATGAACGCGCGGTTCGAGCAGGTTGACGCGCGTTTTGACGAAGCTTCGGCGGAACGGCAAGCGATCCGCGATGTCGTCGATGCGCTGCCTTCTGAGGAAGACTTTCAGGAGCTGGACCGCAAGGTTGCCGTCGTGGCGAACGATACCAAGGCGACGCGTACGGACGCCCGCAATCTCAAAGCGGAAGTTTCCCGCCTTCGTTCCGACGTGAAAGCGGCCGGCATTCCTGTTCGTTAACTGGCATTACTCACCAGAAAACCGTTCTTGGATCACGGCTCCTTTAGAATAGAGCGCTTGGGGGTGGACGTTTCCCGAGCCGATCGACCGCGACCCAATTTAATTTACGCGTTGCTTTGTAAATCAACCTGAAATACGTATTGGCGCACATCAAATTCCCAAAGATCGATCTTGGTTTAGATTCAAGCTAACCCTGAAACACGATGCTTAAATCTCATCACACCATGTTGCCAGGCTCGCCTATATGACCTTCCTTGGCATTAAAAAGTTTAAGGATGTTCATGTCGGCATCCTGATGTCCTGCAAATCAGGAATCTGCCTACTACTGAAGGGTTGAGTATGACCCAGTTAGGTGGTCCAGCGGCGATCAACGGATTCCTCTATCAGATCTTGCACCACATTGGTTGGATCGCTGATGTAGCCTTGAAAGGGGAGGTGACCGGCGAGCACTTGAAGAACGCGTGCCTTGTGCTCGAGCCTAGAACCGGTGGCGATGCGCAAGCTGAAGGCTCGGGTGTCTTTCTTGTTGAGCAATACAAGACGCGTTCCAGTGGCACTTGGTCAGTCAGCAACATAGTCGAATCTGCTCTGCGTGATCTCCGCAAGGCCGTGCCATCGCCGAGACCGTCGAGTGCCTGTTATCGCTTCGTGACTGATGGCCGGCCAGGACGATTGGAGAACTTTGATGCCTTCCTATCAGCTCTGCGAGCAGTAGCTTCGCCTTGTGACCTTGACGATCAAGAGAAGCATCGCTTTAGCCACAAACTCAATTTCACGCATCGAGCGTTCTTCGATCACATCGATCTGGTGACGCGTACTGGAAGCGGCCACGCGATCGCCGATGACTATGCAGACGTATTTCATCTTCTCTCGCATTTCGAGATGGAATTCGGCTCATGCGGCGCCACGAAGGCGGAATCCATCGAACGCCAATTGAAACCGTACGCTATGGACCCTCAAAAGATCCAAAGGGTCAGGCTGCAGCTAATTGGTGATCTGATGAATAGGCTGAGCCAAGGGGAATGTCAGCTCGGAGCTGCTGATCTCGATGAGATCCTCAGACATGCCGGCCTCAATCCAGAACGATTGCGCAGATTCACGATGCTTTCGGAGACACTCGGTAGGTTGACCGACGAACGCCTGTCGGACAGGGGCTACTCTCACACAGCAGATGTTCGGGAGGCGCCTGATTGGCCGGACGAGAAATCCGTGCTGCTGATTACTGGGGAAAGCGGTGTCGGAAAGACCTGGCAACTATACCAGCTCTTGAAAACGCATAGCGATGAGCAGTTGGCCGCCACGATTGTTCCAGTGACCAGAAGGGCTGAAGACATACTGACGCGAGCGGCACGTGATATCGGGCAGACGGGGTTGCGCGATTCTACTGACAGGAATCTGGCTGCCGTAGCGAACTCCCTTCGAGAGATTGGAGGCATTCAAGGTGCCCCCCAAATAGCTATTGCTGTAGATGACGTTCAGGACGTCGACTTGGCCCGCGACCTCGTCCGGCAAGATTGGCTGGATTGGGGCATGCGCCTGATTCTGACGGTTCCAGAATCAGTGGCGCGTTCTCTTGAGCTAACCGATGCCAATTGTGTTCATGCTCACCGCGTCACCGAATTTTCTGTCGACGAGCTTGATAGGCTCTTAAAGAACCATGGCCAACGCTGGATGGATCTTCCGGCAGATCTCAAGAGACTACTTCGTCGCCCCGTGCTAGCCGGATTCTACCTGTCTCTCCCCTACGAGTCATTTCAAGCAGCACCGCAAACTGAATACGAGATATTTGAGGGCTTTTGGCAGAGGATACTGATTAGCGCGTGTCCTGGCGACGAAGGTATCGTGATCGCTTTGGCAGGTCATGTGCTCAATGGAAATCCCTACCCGCTCGCCCGACCAAGATGGTCAGAAATTGGGTTGGCTGACGAGTCCCTAATGCGTCTCGTGGCGGCTGGGTGGCTACGCAGCATCGAAGGCGGCGAGATAGTCTTTTCTCACGATCGGTTGCTCAATTGGGCTGCTGCGAAGTCGCTTGTGAACCAATTGCGGCGCGGGCAGCTGTCGATCGATGATCTCGGCACTTTTCTAGCCGGCGAGATTGAAGGGCAGGATCAGCATCTGATCCGACGGCTGGCATATCTGCCCATGGATGTGTTTTGGCTGCTGGCAGCAAGCAGGGTTGATGCAGAGGACATTGGCCGATTGGCGATGCGGCTGGAAGAGAGCCATTGCTTCGGAGCCTATGGCCAGGACCTTTATGT
>JBPCVQ010000444.1:0-4926 GCA_051010395.1 Geminicoccaceae bacterium
AAGCTCGCGCGCCCAATGGTGAGCTGTGCCGCAAGCTTCGATGCCGATCAAACAGGATGGAAGCTTGGCAAAGAACTTCAAGACTTGTCGACGTCTCAATTGGCGGCGGACAACAACTTCGCCTGCGCCATCGACGCCATGCACCTGAAAAACGTTCTTCGCGATATCAAGACCAATGGTGCTAACCTTATCCACGAATGGCTCCTCTCTTGCGGTTCGTTAAGCACCGCCCTTTTGGCACATCGCGATGCCGGTGGAGGAGCCGTCCACAGCATCAACTGCGGACACGACGGAGAACTTGGGCAGAGGCAATGAAGTGGACCAAAATGGCCACAATGAGTCGAGCAGAATAGCCCATCTGCGACATCATCTGCATGAGCAAAACGAGGCAAAATCGCTGGCGGACACGTATCCAATCGCACTGTGAAAGCCCCCGCTACGACGACACACCGAGAGGTTGCCAAACTTCACTCTTTGCTCGTCTTCAATCGGCCTCAGCACGCCGGCGACGGCTGGTAAGAAAATGGGTTCGCATCTTGCCTTTGCCCTTGACCTTGATCTCGCCACGCGGCTCGAACTCGAAGCGGTCCTGCAACGATATCGCCAAAGTCTCCGGCACCTGTATGCGCCCGATTTCCCCGGTCGCTTCCATACGTGCCGCGACGTTGACGGCGTCTCCCCAGAGATCATAGGCGAACTTGCGATTGCCGATGACGCCTGCGACCACAGCCCCGGAGTTGATCCCGATCCGGATGCGTACAGGTTTGCCAGTAATCGGATCTTTGAACTTCGACACGACCTCGACCATGTCCAAAGCGAGGTTTGCGATCGTGGCATCGGGATTGGCGTCGGCGAGCGGCAGGCCGGCGACCACCATATAGGCATCGCCGATCGTCTTGATCTTCTCGGCACCGTGCTTGGCGACCACTTCATCGATGGCGTTGAAGACGTCGTTCAACAGGCTGACGAGCTCGGCTGGCTTCAATCGGCCGGACATCTCCGTGAACCCGACGATGTCGGCGAACAGGATGGCGACCTTGTCGTGGTCGTCGGCGATCATGCCGCCTGTCGTCTTCAGGCGTGCTGCAATAGGGGCAGGCAGGATGTTCAGGAGGAGACGCTCGCTTTCCGCATAGGCGTCCGCAACCACTTTTTCCGCGCGCGCGGATGCCCTGATGAACGGTAACACCATCAGCAGCCCATAGAGTGGCCAGGTGATCATCGGAAACGCACTCAGCATCACCTCTTGGTCTTCGGGCATGAGGTAGCGCGGCTCGTTGCTGACGGCATAGGCCATGACCAGGGCGGCGCTCAGCAAAACGGCGGCCGCGGCCATGACGGAGGTTCGCATCGAATAGAACGGCTGGATGAACAGCAGAATGACCACCAGGAAAGGGTAGTTCTGAAAGCTGTATTGATGACCGACGGAGATGGTGGCGGCGATCCCGTGCAGCACGAGTTCGCAGATCGCAGCCCAGAACGCGGTTCGATAATAGCCGCGCTCGAGCAGCGTGAGCGCTGCGACGAAGATGGCGACGCTGAAGATGTTGAACACCGCCATGAAGGTGACGCCGGCCTGCCAGAACAGGACCAGCGTCAGGAAGTGTCCGAGCGCCGCCAGGACGTAGAACACTTTCCAGTAGATGTAGTAGCGGGCCAGGCCGTCGGTCACATGCTCCGGGGTGACCGTGAACCAGTCCACGATCCGCCGCCGGGCCGAAAGCTCGCTCATCGGTGACCTCCACGGTTCATCGAGGTGCTGCGGCGATCATGACCTGGCCGAAGCGTTCGCGCATCCGTTTCGATCGCAGCAGGTAGATGGAGATGAGAACGTAGTAAATGCATTCCCGTGCGAAGTCCCCGTAGCGACTCGGATTCTCCATGAAATCGAAGGTCTCGATCGCGCACAACGTGGCCAGCGCCGCATACAGAACTATCATGGCCAAGGGCGTGCAGCTCCAGCGCAAGAAGTATCCCGCCAGGAAAACGCCGCCGGACAGCGTGATCAGCAGCCAGTGGACGAACTGCGTGCCGGCGGGGAAGGTGGCGTTCTGCAAGGGCATGAGCGGCGCGAGGCCGGTGAAGTATTCGAGAAAGCCCAGCAGGCCCCAGCCGAGCATCGCAGTCGCAGCAACGATCAGCAGATAGCTCAAGGCTTGTGAAAGCCGCTCCCAAACGTTAGCCATCGATCGCTTCCTTCCGGTGGCTGGGCCGCTCCAGCACCATCGGCGCGAATGTCTGACCGGTCAGCTCTTCGGACTGCGTCCAAAGCCGTTTGGCGACGCTTTCGTCATCGGTGATGGGATCGCGCTTCGCCCGGCCAACGGGACCGCGCAGCTCCTTGAAGCCGGTTGGGCCGTAATAGTCGCCGCCGGCGACATCCGGCGCCAAAGCCGCATGCAGCGCCGGCTTCGCGGCCGCGGCATTCGAGTGAATGATCAGAGGCGAGAGCACTTTGAACGTCCAGTACTGCCATCGGCTCATCTCGTCGAAGAGGCCTGAATCGGACCCGCCCGGATGCACCGCCAGAGCCTTGATCTTCAGCCCCGCTGCCTGCACGAGCCGGTCCAGCTCATCCGCAAACAGCAGGCAGGCGAGCTTCGACTGGCCATAGGCAGCCAGGCCGTCGCCGCCGCAGGTCAGGTCGTCGAAATGAATTCGAGCGCCCTTATGGGCAACGCTCGAAAGCGCGACGATGCGCGAGGCAGGATCGTCTGGCATCAGGTCGATCAGCAGGGCAGTGAGCAGGAAATGGCCCAGATGGTTCGTCGCAAACTGCAGTTCGATGTCATCGTCATTGGCTTGCGCCGAATAGAGCAGAACACCCGCATTGTTGATCAGCACATCGAGATGTGCATAGCGCGCACGGAAATCTTGGGCGAAGCGACGAACGGACGCCAAATCGCTGAGGTCCACCAGCATGATGTCGAGCGCGGCCTCCGGCAGGCGTTCCATGATCAGGGCCTTGGCCTTCTCCGCCTTGTCCTGGGAACGGCAGGCCATCACCACATGCCAGCCGGCTTCCGCCATGCCGGCGGCGGTCTCGAAGCCGATGCCGTTGTTGGCGCCGGTGACGATGGCGATTTTCTTGGCTTGGTCGGCCATATCTTCCCTCCGACAGATTGGACAAATGATGTATAATTGTCTATATTGACAAATGGCGTCTGATTGTCAATATGTCAGGATGAGTGAACGGGAAGAAAAGATCATCGAAGCCGCGGTGCAGCTGTTCTCTCGCTACGGCGTGAAGCGCACGAGCATGAACGATATCGCGGCCGAGGCCGGCATCGCGCGGCAAACGCTCTACAACGCCTTCTCCAACAAGGACGAAGTGCTGCAGGCGACCATAAGGCTGTTTTCCGACAGGGCCTGCGCCCAGATCGATGCGGGCCTGGAGGCCACGGACGACTTAGGCGAACGGGTGGATGTGATCTTCAAGCACATGGCGATCGAGCCGTTCGATCTGCTGAACGCGTCGCCCAATGCCGAGGACATCGTCGCGGGTTTCAACTCCTCCAGCCAGCAGGAGATCGCCGCTGCGGCCGAGCGTAACAGGGTAATCATTGCGCAGGTCATGGAGCCCTATAAGGGTGCTATCGAAAGGAGCGGTCTGACGCTCGATCAGTTCGCGGACTTCGTCCAGCGATCAGCGTCGGGCGCCAAATACAATGCCAGCAATCGGCGACATCTCTTGCGGCTCCTGGCGGCGCTAAAGGTCGCCGCGCTGAAAGTGGCCGACACTGCGTGAAACCGACGCGTCCCGTTTGGGGAAGATGGTCCGGCGCACCTATGCCTCGCATCGGGTTTTGGTTGATGTCGCGCTTGACGTGGAGGGCTGATGGTGCAGCCGATCGACATTACGGTTTGCATCTCTTCGTCCGTTGTGGCGATCTGAATCTATTCGCGTTGCGACATGTCAGCGATGCCTCAAATGGGCTCCATTCTTGCCGGAAGGACCACCTGACCTGTGGGGCCGGTCAGGGTCAGCTGCCGAAGCTAAGGGTCTGGGTCGTAGCACGGAAAATGCGTCGGTAACCGGCCCCTGTGGCGTGACCTCGGCCGGCGTGCGGGCTTTCAGGCGGTTTTCTGCCTCAACGCTCGATTCTCTTCCGTGCCATTTTGGGCCACCACAGCCTGCGAACTACTCTCTGGAAACGATAAAGTTCTTAGGCCTGCACGGCTTACCGAATGTCACCCATATTCAGATCGCAAGGGCAACTGAGCCGCTAATCAGAAAGATACAAACGACGACCAGAGCAGCTCGACGCATCCATCGTGGAGGATCAATATCGCCAGGATGAAATCTCAGGCGCAGCTGCCTTGGATCTTCTTTGGCGCGTAGACTAAGCGATAGATGGTGAGAAACCTTCCGCAGAATGCATAGAATGCTCAAACTCCGCATAGCCAGCTGAGCATGTAGTATTATTAGTGTAGCTAATGCCGACCAGATTAACGGATAGAACCAATCATCCATGACGCATCTCGCGAATGATTTCTATCAAGGGTCGCATAAGGTATCGTTACTGTCAAAACCTCAGCTAGAGAGCTCCCATAGCTTCAGTCTTGATTCAACCTAATGCTGTCGACGGCATCTTAATAGCCCTCTCTATCCTAGATGCCTGCACGACGGAGCCGTGTGAAAGTCATGAAAGGTCCCTCACTGAACCGATGAAACACGTCACATTTGTGGCAGGCCGTTCCGGCGGCTGTGGGTCAAGACTCCCCGGAACGGGCCGTGCCGCAATGTTCCCGCTTCTCTATCACAAACCGGACCCTGGAGCGCCAGGCTCCGAGGGGTTCAGTTGTTGGACGGTCCCGATCGGCGAGACGCGGGCCGAGCTTGTGTCCGCTTCGCCGGCAGCTATAGGCATTCGGCGCCGGCGGCTGGGAAGGCCAGGTCGTGCCAGGACCGGCCATTGGCCGCAT
>JBPCVQ010000445.1:0-41222 GCA_051010395.1 Geminicoccaceae bacterium
CCAAGCAGGGAAGACGAACAACCTCGGGACTCTGACCCTGACGATCAACGTCGCCAGCACGACGCTTAACGACAGACGCATCGGAGCCAAGAGCATCGTTCATTTCCACCCGACGACGGCAACCGCCGCGACGGAGCTCGCAACCCTCTATCAAACCTATCCAAACACCACGCAAGGACAGGCGGTGATCAACCATGCCAACAGCGCAGTTGCAGATCGTACCTTCGCCTACACGGTCTTCGGTTAGACAGGTTCTCCCCGACGAGGTCATAGAAGTATGGCCCTGTGTCGAGCCGCTTCTTCTCAAGGCTTTGGGTGAGGGGTCCTATGCGTCGCCGGACGTTGCCAGGGGGTGCATGATGGGCGGTTGGCTGCTCTGGGTAGCCGAGAGAGACGATGCGGTAGCAGCAATCTGCATCACGGAGATCATCGACTTTCCACGTCAACGCAAGTGTTTGATGCGCTATCTGGCGGGCGACATGGATGTGATTTCAGAGCACGCGCCACGGATCGAGGCCTACGCTGTCGCCAACGGCTGTCAGGTACTTGAAGCCTATACCCGCAGGGGAATGGCGCGTCTGAGACCGGATTGGGATCAGAAATACATCATCCTGCAGAAGGAGCTGACGTAATGGGCGGTTCACCAGGCGGGCCATTAGGAGCGGGTTTCGATCCGGCGATGCTTTTCGCCCCTCAAGCGATGGCGGGCGGCGGCTTGCCGGAAGGAGTGTCGATGTCCACTCCTGATCCATATCAGGGATTTGGGGGTCAGCCTGACATAGGCGCTCCGCAAGGACTGGAGCCTTGGAATTACCAAGTGCCGAATCCGAAACTGCCGAAACCTGCCGGCCCTCACGTTAACTTCGAGAACTTCCCGGGTGGCGGAGGAACGGGCCGAAGGGGCAATAGACGGGCAAGACGCAGGCGCCGGTTCTTCGATGAATTCTCTAGCGGCAGTCCGCCCCGTCCATTTTGGGATCGCTCACCCCCAAGGAATCGTTAGGATATGATGAAACACCCCGCAGCGCCGCGCGATGATTCCTGGTTCGGCTCCGCACTTCATGGAGGCGGCGAGCCGTCGTCCTCCGAGACGGAGACGGAGCCATGGGACGCCCAGCAGCCCTACCTTAAAGAAGGGTTCTATCAAGCCGGGCAGAACATCCTCAACAATCCGCTGTCATTCTTCCCGGGCAAGACATGGATACCCTTCTCGCCTGAAAGCAAGATGGCGATGGGCGCGCAAGCCAGCCGAGCGCGAGCGGGATCGCCGCTTCTGAGGGGTGCCCAGGCCTATACCGGCGGAGTCATGTCGGGCAATTTCCTCGGCTCCCGTCCGGGCCAGGCCGGCGCTTACACGAGCGATGTCTTGGGTGGCGAATACCTCGATGGGTCCGGTGCGGAGGGAGCGGATGCCTCGAAGATGTACGACTCCATCCTCTCCGCCGTGGAGCCGGCGGTCGCCAGCAGATGGGGCCGTGCCGGACGGATGGGTGGGTCTCCCTTGGCAGCGGAATCTTTCGGAAGAGGCGTCACGCGGGGAATAGCACCCTACGAATTCCAGGCGGCAGAATCGGCAGCGGATCGGGCTTCCAGGGAGTACATGCAGGAAAGAGGCCTGATGGAAGGCGCCGCCGGAAGAGAGTATGGCCTCCACGGAATGGAACGTGGCTTTATGGAAGATGCGGCCAGACGAGCACCTGGACTGGCGAGAGAGGATTACTTCGATATCGGGAAGCTCGCCGAAGTCGGAGCCATGAGAGAGGGCAAGAAACGCGAGAGACTGGCGGACAGGATGGCCCGCTGGGACTTTGCCCAGAACGAACCCGGAAACCGTATCGAACAGTATATGCGGCTCATTTCAGGGAACTACGGTGGCACGACGACGGGGCAAACCACGTCTCCAGGGGCCAATCCATTCTTGCTGGGCACGGGGGCGGCCTTAGGCTTGGCCGGGTTGCCAACGGAAGGTGGGGGTAGTCTCGGTGCCTCTGCCATTGGGAAATGACGATGATCGATCCTGAACTCCAGAAGTACATGCAGCAGCAGCGAATGCAGCAGTACCTTGGCAGTCTCGCTCAAGGTTTCATGCAGGCGGCGATGGGCGGGCGCGGTACCGGGGCAGGAGTGCTCCAGGCTCTAGCCAGCGCGAATGCCGGGGGCGGTGGTCCCCTTGATGCGCTTAAGATGCAGATGCAACTGGAGCAATTGACCGCCTCCCGGGATGAACGAGAGAAGGATCGCCGGCAAAGCTTTGCGGCGGGAGCCCTCGCGGCGGGGCCAAGGTATGATCCTGACACGGAGATTCTTTGGAACCAGCCGCCACAGCCGGGCCGGGAGCCGCGCAAGACGGCATCGGATGAAGCACGCGCGCTCCTGGCTCAGGCCGACCCAGGTCTTTTCCTCAAGAGCAAGGCAGGGGAGATGTTCCCCGGTCCTATGAAAGCATCCGATCTGATTGAGGTTGATACCCCAGAAGGGCCAAGGCTCGTTCCCGCTGCCCAAGCTGTAGGCAAGACTCCTTACGACCGACCCGAATCCCTTCAATTGAAGGAGATATATGACCCCGATAGCCCAACAGGCACGCGACTTGTCAGGGAGGCCGAAGCCGTGGGGCGGCCCGGAAAGCCGGCTTCGTCATTGATGCAGATCACCGGATACGATGAAGCGGGCAGACCTTTGATTCGAGTCGGTGGGCGTGGAGTCGGCCAGATACAGAAGAAGACCGCCGGAGACCTGGAGGCGAAACTTCTCGATACGACGGATGCTTTGGTACGAATCGAAAATACTATCAGTACAATGAGACCGGAATTTCTTACCCTTGAGAAACGCGCTGGAATTGCCTGGGACGCTTTCCGGGAAAAAATCGGGATTGGAGATGTTTCGCCCCAAGAACGATCTGAAATCGAAGACTACACTATCTGGCAAAGCACAGCCTTGGATAATATCAACCGTGGCATTCATAACATGACTGGCGCGCAGATGGCTGTAGCTGAAGCTGACAGAATTCGGGGCAGCATGCCGGACCCCGGTGAAGGTGTTTGGCCGAAACAATCTCCTACAGAATTTGTGGGCCAGATCAAACGTGCCCATCGTGATATGAGAGCGGCCCAGGCGCGCTATGCCTATGCCTTGAGAAATGGCTTGACGACTGACCCAGAGGCGTTGTCCAAGCAAATTCCATTGGACCGGATGGAGGAGATCATCCAAGCGAGAGCTGAAGAGATCGAGGCTTCTCTTGGGAACGTGCCGCCGGATGAGGTCCCCGGTATCGTTGCGGCGCGGCTTGCCCGTGAATTCGGACTGCCTTTCTGATGGACCCGGATTTTGCAGGCCGTTTTCTTTCTGGAGAATCGCCAGCGGAGACGCAGAGCCGAGTCAAGAACATCGGTAAGCAACTTCTGGAGGGACCATCTTCGCCCGCACCCCAGGGACCGGGATTTTGGCAAAAAGCCAGGAGCATGGTGACGGGCGAAGGAAGGGCAGAATTCGACATTCCCGAGCTGGGGACTTCCGGCCCGGAGGTTCCGGCTCTTTCGGAGCAAGGCCTCAGGATGGCGGGAGCCTACGCAGCTTCCGCTGATCCCGAGCAGATCGCCGACATAGCCTTGAAGACCCTTCCTGGATCCGCGAGGAAAGAAGACAAGTACGGCAACGTCATTATCCGGTTCAACGACAGGGATTATTACGTCAACAAGCCCGGGGTGTCTCAGGCGGATCTGTTCTCTCTGTTGGCTCAGACAGGGGCCTTCGCACCTGCAGCAAAGTTCGGCGCTGCCGGAAAGACTTTGCTTGGACAGATGGCCCGCACCGGCCTGGCGAGCGCAGGAACATCGGCGGGCCTGGATTACAGCGCCGAGCAGTTGGGCTCGGAACAGGGAATAAGCGGCGGTCGCGCGGCGGTGACTGGTGCGGCGGGCGTTTTGTTCCAGGGGCTTACGCCCTTGGCCATCAAGGGCTGGCGGAAGATCTTCGGGGCGCCTATCGCCTTCGATCCCAAGACCGGGAAGCTGACGGCAACAGGAGCGGCTCAAGCCAGGAGAGCCGGCCTCGACCCGGAGGACATGACCGAACGCTTGTCCAGAATCTTCGCGGAAGAGGCGAGCGAAGCGGTCTCCCCCGAATCCGCTGCCTCTGGCACTTTGAGCCGAGAGTTCGACATTCCCTACACCCAGGGCCAAAGGACGCAGAGTTTCGAGCAGCTTTCCAAGGAAGAAGCCACGAGAAAAGGTGCTTTCGGTGAAAGTTCCGGCGATATCATGCGCCAGTTCGACAAGGAGCAACAGGAAGCTATCTCGGCGGCAAGGCAGAGGGTCCAGGAACAGGTTGGAGAAACGGGCGTAGAAAGGCCGAGCCAGGGAGTTGGGATTGCGGTCGAGGGCCTACAGACGAGAGCTGCCCGACAGGCGGCGGACGTTGACCGAGCTTATGAAGCGGCGCGGGGAGCCAAGGCGACCTTTACGGGTGACAGTCTTTCAGACCTTCTTGGGAACATCAAACAATCGATTACGGATTTCGACATCGATCCGACCTTGCATCCTGGCACCGTGCGTTCCATCAAGAGCCTCGCCAAGCTCTCCAGGGAAGTCAAGAAGACGAAGAAACATGGGCTCGACCCAGTAACCTTGAGACGGTTCGAGACCGAAAGACGGAAGCTCGGGAACCAAATCAATTCGGCTGGCAACAAGTCTGACAGAGCGGCGCTCACGAGGATGAAGGGCGAATTGGACCGCTGGCTTGACGATGCCGTGGACAACGCCCTGTTCTCGGGAGACGACGACGCTCTCAAGCTCCTGAAAACGGCCAGGGGCGCAAGGCGTCAATACGGGACGCTCTTCGAGGCGGCTAAAGGGAAATTTCCAGATCAACCGGGAAAGATCATAGAGAAGATGGTCGAGACCGATCCTACACCGGATCAAGCGATGAATTACCTCTTCGGGACCGCGAAGCTGGGTAAACGACAGGCTTCCGAGGCTGTTCTGAAGAGGCTTAAGATCGCGGTAGGAGAGGAATCGGCGGAGTGGGACGCTGTGAGGGAAGCCGCATGGCTGAAGCTATCCCAGGACGCCCAAGGAAACACTCTCAGCCCGAGGAAGTTCAACACGGCCTATAACGAGGCCATGAGAAACGCCAACGGCTTGATGAGAACGCTTTACAGCAAGGACGAACTGGCCTTAATGAGACGTTATCGGGATGCGCTCAACCGCACGGTCACCCCGGAAGGGGCGACAAACCCCTCGAAAACGGCTTATACTCTTGCCAGGCTCATTCGCCAGCTCCTCGGGAGGACGGGGACGATGTTCACCTTCTCTGGTCAGCCCGGTCTGGGCGCGGCATTCTTTACTGCCGCAAGGACACCCACGGCCATGGGAGCAAGGACCGCTAAAAAGGCCCTGAGGCCCGTAAAGAGACTGCCGAAGGCTCCGGGTCCCGTCGCGGCTGGAACCGCCTACGAGAGACAGGAATGATCGGCTTCGTCTGGATAAGAGGGCCTAGAAGCAAGCTGTTTCACTGGCTTTTCTACATGGCGATATTCGCCTTTCTGGCATGGGCTTCGCTGGACGAACCAGAACTAGAATAGGGTAACGAATGGCCGAGTACGAAGATCTCAACATCACTGATGCCTCGAACATTGCGCGGTTCCCGGAGAACATGGCGCCTTCGTTGGTCAATGACGGGGCCAGAGCGCTTGAAGGCCTTGTCGCTCGTCAAAGGGCGGATAACAATGGGAGTTTGGACGCGGGCGGGACAGCCAACGCCATCACCCTGGCAAGCAATAAGACGCTATCCGCTTACGTGGATGGGCATACCTTCATCTTCACGGCAACGGCGGACAACACCGACAAGGTGACCGTAGACGTGGACTCCATTGGTGCGAGGGACCTTCTCCTTTCGGACCAGTCCATGCTCGCGCCCAAGGCTCTGGTTGCGAATGGCGTTTACCAGGCCGTCTACAAGGAGACTGAAGACTGCCTCTATCTTCTCAATCCCTCGAATGGGACCATGCCGAGAAACGGCATCGACGGACTGACCATTTCCAACAACGGAACGGATTCGGACCACGATATCGATATCGCCGTTGGCATGGCGCGGGACGCAACGAACGAGCTGACGATCCCCCTCAATGCGGTCTTGACAAAGCAGATCGACGCGACTTGGACGGTGGGCGATGATGTAGGGGGCCGTCCGGCGGCGGTCTCGCTATCGGCGGATACCTGGTATCACCTGTTTATAATCTTCAACGGCTCGACGACCGACCCGATAGTCGATGCGGGCTTCGACACTTCCTTGATGGCGAGCAATCTTCTTTCGGCATCGAGCTATACACACTATCGGCGGATCGGCTCGGTTCTGACGGACAGCTCATCGAACATCAAAGCGTTCTTCCAAAGGCCCCGGGGGCATTTTGTCTGGGATGTACCGGTAGCCGATATCAACGCTTCCAACCCGGGTACTGCAGCCGTCACGGCGACACTCAGCACTCCGACCGACGTAAAGACGCTGGCCGATCTGCATATTTCCGTTCTCGATACCGTTGTGACGGCTGCTGGCGACGACTATGCGATGTTCGTTTCCGATCTCGACATGACCGATACGACGGCCTTTCCCGTTGGCGCGAATCATGCTTATGGCATTGCGGCAGTGACATCGGGGAACGCATCGGCTACGGGCAACGTACACGTATGGACAAATACGAGTAGCCAGGTCCGTTACAGGATCAGCCGTTCCGATGGCAGCATTGCAGCGAGAATCAACACCCACGGGTGGTTCGACCCAAGAGGCACTGACGGCTAAAGCGCCTTTAGAAATATTCTTGCGGCTTTTCTTCCATACCCGTGTTTGCCCAAGTTCGTAGCACGCACCTGAAATTTGCCCTTGCATTTCCTGACAACCCGCTTGACCGCTTTCTCATAAGTCCGCGCTACGCTAGGAAGGAACCATGGATCACCACGGTGCACGACGTGCAGTTTCTTTCCTGAGCAGGCGGCCAGGACATACAAATCAAGGTAGTTGTCGATCAGGGCCGGATGGATCTGTTCGTAGTCGCCGCCGCTACCCGCGTAGGGGTTGTCTCCAGCAACGGAAGAGCAAACCTCAATCCTCGGGTCTAAACCGCAGATCACCGTCGTGGTCCAACCGCCGCCCGACACGCCGGTCATATGGATGCGGGATCCTGGGAATTCCTCAGTTATGAAATTCGTCACGGCCGCCACGGGGGTCAGGAACAGCTCTAGGGGAGACCGTCTCTGGCCTTCCAAGGAAGCAAGCTTGTTATGATTTGTGTGCTCCGGGAACCTCAAATGCGGGGGCCAGGAATTATCCCCAGTAAGCGGCATATCCATGGCGATGACGCGGTAGCCGGCTTTCAGGAACTTCTTGATCGATCCGGGTCTCTGTTTCCAGCCCAGCGGATCGTGGCCCGCGTGGGAGATGACGAAATCGCCGTTCCATCTTTTAGGGTAGAGAATCGTCGAACGAGAAACGAAGCCCCACGGCAGATCGACAATCAGCTTGTTGCCTTCGCGTCTCGGCAGGACTTTGGGTAGCTTCCTCCGGTTCCATATACCTTGGATTATCTCGGACCTGATATCCTCCCTAGCGCTCTTGGTCCACCGTTGGGCCTCCCATGCGGGCAGGCCGAAGATGGTGAAGCCGGCGGTCAGCGCAAGCGCTCCCGCCAAGATGACAAGCCTGAGCATGGGCCCCCCTGGGCTGAAGCGGAACATAAACCATAGGTGGCGTCAAGCCGCACCCCGGCAACTGGAAACAAAGACCCTGTTTTCCACTTGACGGCACGGAATCGGATCATCACACTACTCTTGGTGCTTAGAACACCTCTGTAAGCGGTATCGCCCCGGCATGGCGTTTTTTTCTATGCCGGGGGTCCGTCGAAATAAGGCCTTTGGGCACGAATAAGGCGGGCGTGTCTTACAGCACGTTCTAAGCCCCCGGCACCAGGCAGGTGCCCCAGAAAAGGGGCTGACATGAAACTCCTTCCTTTTTAGTTCTGCTGAGCTTCCCTGCGTGGGCTCAGGTCGCGTTGACGCCCGCTCTGCCATGCATGAGCCCAGCGGAGTTCGAGGATTTCAAGTTAAGGCACCGCGAGCGGATCGTTGCCTTTGGCGTAACCAGTGCGGGCACCTTGATCCAGAGAATCGAGAGCACCGATGGAACCTGGTCGCTCGTCCTCCAGCTCAAGAACGGCCACTACTGTCTCGTCGTGGCGGGCGAGGGCTGGAGCTACATACCGGAGCCGGAAACATGAGGTTCTCGGACACCGAAGAGGCCAATCTCATTCTCAAGGCAAAAGGCTACCAGACCAGACAGGTTGTCCCCGAACTCAGGACCGATGCCGGGTTGGTGGTGTTCCTCGATCCTGTAGACATTCAATGCGGCTGCCCAGGGGCCTTCGGCGTGGTGAGGCTAACCGCCGAGGATATCATCCGGCATTGCCACGATCCCTGTCGCAGGACGGAGGGCCTCGCGCTTATATGCGACCGTGCCGAGAACGACTTCCTCAACTTCCGGCGTCGATGGACCAACAGGTAAGCGTGAGATGAATGGCGAACAACAGCTATCCATGGGAAAGAACGAAACGGGCGGCGGCCAATCCATGGCTTGCGATGCTCGTGCCTCTCGTCCCGGCAGTCGTAATCGGCATTTGGGTGCTTTCCGGTATGGAACACCGCGTGAGCACACTCGAAGCTGAAAACAAAGGACTAAGGGCAAGCTTGAAGACCGTGCGCGAATCGAACGACCGGCTGTCGGAGCGGCTTACCAGGCTGGAAATCCGACGCCATTTCGATAACTTCAATGGAGATAATCCATGAACATGGCGACCTCGAAAAGTATCTGGGTTGGCTTGGCGATGATCGCGGCTGGCTTTGTCGCACTTCTTCTCCCCGAGGCCGGCTCCGCAATCGGTGTCACCGGAGATCCGACGCAGATGATCGGCACCGGGATCGGCATCATCACCCTTCGCTTGGGCATTGCCAAGAACGGCAAGGAGGTGTGATGCGCTACATCCTCATCACCCTGGCCCTGCTCGCTGGCGGCTGCGGCTTCACAACTCAAGGAAACGCAGTGAGACAGGGCGTCGCCACCTACGGCGCTCAGGCCATGGATGAAGGCCTTGCCAATGCGGAATGGTTCGTCTGCAAGGCGGCTTCCGTCGGTTCCGTGCAGCGAAGGTACGGCACGTCCCAAGCCAAGGCGAACGCTTGGAAACAGCTTTGTCTGGTAGACGCGACGACGCCGGTTGCGGTAGAATAAGACACGTCGGGAGCACGTCACCTAGTGCGTTGGGGCTATGGTCTCACTCGGCGTCTTGAGCGGGAGCTTGGGAAACCGGGTTCCCGTTTGCGTTACAGCGTTTTAAGCCACTGCCGATAGCTGCCCTTGAAGAAAGACAGCCGATAAACCGCCAGATTCGCGCGCTCTCTCAGCCGCTCGCGGTATTTTCTGTCCGGGTCCAAGAGGTTGGGCAGGCAGGCAAACGGGTCTGGCTTAACGGTCAGGGTCAGGTCTTCCATGGGTTCAGATCTGGCCCTCGGTTTCCGACGCTTCGGTCGCCCGGACTTTGCGAGCGTTCGTCTGACTCCGAGGATGTGCCTGATATCCGCGAGCGCATTCAGCGTGCCGCGGCGGTCAGAAGGCGTACCGGGAACGACGTAAAAGCGTTCCTTGCCATCGTGGGTAAAGACCAGTCGGTGGTGCTTGCCGCCTTGCTCGACGCGGACATGTGTCGCCCCGTAATTTTCCAGCTCGCGGGTGAGAGCATCTATGTGGTCGCGGCGGCTCAATTCTGATACACTCTTGGGGTTCGAGGGGAGGCTGATCTACCGCCAGTTGCCGAATCAACATCTAGACCGCAAAGGGGCGTTTTTTAGCGACAGACCTTCCCAAAGAAATTTAATTTCCTGCGCCATTTCCATGATTCCCAAAATGGAAATATAATTACGCGCGCATAATGTATATTAGAATTAATACCTATCTAGACTGTTCGTTATCGAGATAATGTATTTTGTCGAAAGAATCGACATCTGTCATTTCTTGACTTTTACCCAATCTCTCCTTGTCCGTTGGCCTTCCTCTGCGCAACTTTATATCGTGTCGGTTGCATGCTAGGCGGATATTTTCGTTCGTTCGAGAGATCTCAAGCTTGATGGTCATGAGTGCGTCAAACTCTGTCGTGTTGTTTAACCTGGACTGGACATCCATTGCGGTGGCAAGCCCTCTGAGGGCGTCCGCGAAATCCCTGAGTGCGGTTTGATTCTCCAGCGGGATTGATATCCGTTTTGGTCCACCGAGGAGTTGACGGTGCCAATCAGTTAGTTCCTTGTCCTTCTTTTCCATCACCATCTCAATTCCTCCTGTCCAGTTCGGTAAGCCGGTCCTTCCCGTCCATGACCATCAAAGGTCTCCTGTCTTGGTTTCTTTTTCCGCCACGTGGCTGAACACCAAGTCATTAATCTCGCCAAAAGTATGAGCTATAAGCTCTATGAGGTGTGGTTTGGATGACCGCCAGATCTTGGCTTGCCATCCGTTTGAAACTTTCTCAATTTCTATGCGCGTTACGTCGCCTGTGATCATCACCCATCTCCCTCGTTCCCATCCACCTTCGCTGACATACCCGCTACAGCCTTGGCGACGGCGGGAGCTTCGTCGGACGTGCAGGCGCGGATTGATTCAGCGATCTTGCGGGCGGTTACCGCGGCGGCGCCTGTTACTACGTATGCTGCTATCCCATCGGCAATCTTCGCGCACGCCTCCCGCTCTTCCTTTCGGGCCTCTCGGGCCTCTGCCTCGGCTTGGCGGATGGCTTCGGCGATGCTTTCAATGAGTAGGTTATTTGCATTTCCAGATCCTGACTTACCGGTGTAATACCAATTCCCAACGATGTTTTTGGCCCGCTCTTCCGCCGTCAGGTCATTCATCTGAAGGTTCCCCTAAAATATTATGTGCCATTTCAAAGCCATGGGAATAGAAGGGCTTTCTAGCTCTGTCATGGATATGTTTTGTCATGCAAAGCTCTGCATAACATTGGTCAAAAGCCTCGATCATTTGGGCAACCTGCTCGCGAAAATCACTGCTCAATGGACGCTCTGTACGCAGAATCTCACATGCTGCACGGGCAATTTTAGTCATTCCTCCATCTCCCTTCTGGCAAGCTCGGCCTTGAGACAGGCGAGGGTGAGGGCGCGGGCGGGTTCGCGATGTGCGTTAACTTTTGGGCTATATCTGTTCGTGCCAGTGTTCCTGGTCCAATCCCATGAGACGGTATGATATCGTCCACCATCTCGTAGCGGCTCGCTTTTCAGAATCCAGGTTATGTCGTCCGGCACCCCCAGCGTGGCGTCCTGGAGGTTGTTGAGGGGGTCGGGAGGTGAAGTCGTTCGAATTCGGTCGTCGTTGTAAAATCTCAAGTCCCAACCATAAATCTCCAACACTCGATCCGCTAGCTCCCGCGAGTTCCCGCCGTCCTCGATTTCGGTGATCAGCTCTTTGAGGGCTGTGGTGGTCATGCTATGTCCTCGTAATAGAGTTTGTAACGCTCTCCACAGCGCTTGCAGGCATAGGACTCGCCTTCCCAGCCTTCATACGTGCATTGTATGTGAGGGCATCGAGGTGGGGCACCGTTCACAAGACTTTCATCTCTGCCCGGCGGGTCGCATTCTTCGTTCTCCAGCCTTCAAACCGCATCCGCATGGCTTCCATCTGTGCCTTGGCGATGTTTGCCCTGGTGCGGGCTTCGGTCATATATCCAATGTGCAATTGGTATTTGCCGTGGGCATGGGCCTCGTGTTCTGCCTTCCCAATGGGTCCGCCGATCTGGTTGACCAATTCCCCTAGAACGATCTTCCGCATGTGCTCCAGCCGATCGGCCTCGCCGTTAAACCTTGCCCACTCTTCGGCTTTCAGGCGGAACTGCTCTGCGTATTCGTCGTGACTTGTGATCTTCCTGATATCCATCAGAACGGGATCTCATCATCACCTGGCGGCGGCGCCGGGCGTGGGTCGCCAGCCAATGCAGAGCCGGCTTGTGGCGTCGGCTCGAACGCTGGGCGCATACGAAGTCCTCGCACCTGTCGGCCCTGGAACATAACCGGCTGGGAAAACAGGGTGACTTTCTGTCCAACCCATCGTTCGGTTTCCGGGCCGAACGCGCTTTCAAGGACCATGGCGTTGGTCTTGTTCAAGACCATGCCCTTTTCCGCGCCCTGAAAATGCACGACGGGTTTCTGTTCAGGATTGTCCTGAGTGCCCACGTCTTCCAAGGTCACGTTGGAAATCAGGACATTGCATTCCTTGCCGGGAAGCTCGTCGAGATCTGCTGACTTCAGGTATTTTGACGGGAAAGCCTCATTGATGTTCATCTTGTTGCTCCTTCTTCTTTTTACTAGACAGCGCTTCGCAAAGGCCTATGACGAGAAACGCGCACAAAACGACAGAGAAAAGTTTGTCGATAGTGATTATTTTTCGTGTTTTACCCGGTCTCTTGTTGCGTCGACCATATCTGCCCATTTGTCCCTCGCTCGGTCATAAGCACAGTCTTCTGCTCGTCTCTCGGCCTCTTCTTCGGACAGACCTTCCTCTAAGAGTTCGCCTACAATTTCCTCATAAGCCTGGATGAAGAGTTCCTTCATAATGCTCAAGGGTTTTTCCTCTCCTTAAACCACCCGCAATTGCCAAACTGGTTCACTTCGTTACATCGCCTAAACGGCGGGTCTTTGTCCCAAGTCTCCTCAGAGCAATAGCCTCGCTGGGTATGGGGGACGAGTGAGCACATCCAGGTGTAGGTTGGCCCGTCTCGTCCTTCGGCGTGTCTGTGGTCGCAGGTGCGGCAGTAGACGTGTTCTGGCATTCCAGTTCCTCGATCTTGAGCTGCAAATCCAGCGCCAGTGTCTTGAGCGCTTGCAGGGCCAGCCAATCGACGGGGCCGTCAATTCCGTGGACCAACCTTTCCGCCTGCGAGCACAGATCGTAGACGCGGACGTTTCTCCAGCGGGCGTGTTCGGGGGTCATGGGAACCACTTGTATTCAGCCGGCACATTGTTGACCTTTTCGCGCCAGACAGGGTCACCGTTTTTGTTGATCACTGACTCCTCGCTCGGATGCCACATGCCGCTCCACGCACAACGAACACGAAGACCCGGGAAAAGATCGTGCAAGCTGTCGATACACTTCTTTGTCTCATGCTCGACAAACCGCCGGTCATATTGGGCGTCTTGATCCCAAGCGTGGGCGTAGTCGCAACCCACTTTGACCACGCGTGTCTCTCCATCGATGCCAGAGGACTTGTGGTAATAAGTTATCCCGCAATGAAACTTGAGACTGTCAAAAGGCCATACATAGTAGCTGTAGAAGACGCGGCCTTTTTCATCGGGTTCCGGTGCTTTCAACCAGATATGTTCCTCGAATTTATTGTCAGGAAACATCGGCTCCGGTAAAATGACATAGAAGTTCCAGATGCCGTTGCCGTCGTTCATGGAGGCCGCGCCCCAGAAGCAAATCTCATAGCGCACGTTCCGGTGGTCGCCGTTCCAGCGGTAGTGGGCATCAATGCGATCCTCAGAAGTCAGATGCCTCAAGCACCGGCGCTCCACATCCTCTGCGGACATACCTTCATATTGACGAACCACGTATTTCACGGCACCACCCACCCCGCATCGCCCAGCAGACCAGCAACGCTCACGTACCAGAACAGGCCTCCGACAAGGCCCCAGAGAATGATGGGCTTGAGGTTGGTCATGGCTCGATACCTAGTTTGGTGAGAAATTCATCAAAGGTTTTTCGAGTTGCGGGAAGTTGCTGTAGGTCTCGTGCAACTTTGATAATTGCCACCATCTCCCAAAACCCGCTCTCGGGGATGTTCTCTGTGGGGATGCTGCGACCAGCAAAAAAGTTAAGACGTGCCGTGATGTATTCAGCGTCTTCGGCTGTCTTGCAGCCCCAAGGATATTCCGTCATCTCACCAACCCCAATTCTCTCTGAATCTCCCGCTCATTGATCGCCGCCCGATAGGCTTCACGGTTCGCGATGGCCTTGCTGTGGGCCTTGCGGGCTTCGCGCAGCCAATCAATATCTTCGTCCCATTGTCTTTTGTCCTCTTCATGCATAACTGGCCACCGGTGTTTCATATTCTCAACCAGCCGCCGTACTTCCCTGCGAATAGTGTGGCCCGCGGCAATCGCCCGGTGCTCGCCCCATTCCAACGCGTCATGGCCGAACTTGATGTCCGGCTGGTGGTCCCGGTGGCTTTCGAGATCCTGGGCGGCGTCCTGGTAGGAGCGGAGCGGGCGGTCGAGATAGGGGGAGTGGTTCATTGTGGCCTTCTCCCTCCAGCTTTCAGGGCAGCTCGGGCAATATCGCCGCCATCTTCCAATAGATCTTGATCAGGATTGCACACCGGATCTTGGGGCCAGTTACCGCCAGGACCGCTGTCTCCAGGATGTGCATCCCAGGCTGTGGAATAGAATTCTAGCGCTTGTATCAATTGACCCATTCGACTACGCACATAGACTGCTGGTACATTCATAGGGTTTTCGCCTTCGTAGTGACACATAAGGCCGTCTTGGCATGGACATGTTGGATCACCATAAAAACAGGCGTGTCCTTCTCCACGGCTTTGCCGAAGCATTAACTTCTCAACCAATTTCCCCGTTTTTCGCCAAGCATGAATGGAGAGATTTTTGCGGCATTTTTCGGGAAGTGAAGCTAGAATCTCGTTCCACCATGCGTCCCAAGCTGGATCGTCAAAGTGGAACGCAACGCCCGTTTTCTCGCTCATCCCGGAGCCCTCCCTGCCTTGGTAAGGGCGGCGCGCCAATTGCGGCACAACTGGCAAGGACCAGGATCATTTAAGTGATTGTCGTCTAGCCCGAGCCCGCCGCAACGCGCACAGTTATCGGTGGCTTCTTCCAGCGCATCCGCCAGCTCTTTGCACAGCTTCTCTTTGGCAGGCGCAGCGGCAATGAGGCGGGCTTGAGCTTCAGTAAGGTTGCGAGCAATTATCTCGTTATCGATTGGGTCAAGCACATGCCATAAAGGCCCACGCTGGTTTGGCAGAGCTCGCCATTCCGTCTCGGCTTTCGGTGAGGGCATCTTGCGTTCTCTCAGTTGGGGGAGCATCACTCTTCGATTGCTGAACGAAGCTGAACCACTGTCAGCGCGTAGAACGGATGCCCGACAAGCTGTGGAGCAAACTTCCAAAGCTGTTCGAGGGTGACTTGCGCACAACGAAGCATCTCGTCTCGGTCGTCGCATTCCCAATCCTTGAGAAGTTCGGACACCATTCCATCCGTCTGTTCGTCGAGCATTCCGCTCTCCTGAAGCGGCGGCGGACCTCGCTGCTTGGTCTCTCAGGGGGTAAGTGGCCCGCTGCCGCGTTACCCCGTTGGGGTGGGGAACATCTTTAATCTAGGACAACGTGTCCTAGCTGTCAAGGACAAAACGTCCTAAGCCAGAAGAAATTTTTTAGGCGGATTTGTCCTCGGCGGCGGCCAGGTCCGTGTCTTGCACCAGGGTCGGCATCGGTGTCCTGGCTTTCCGACCTGTGTAAAGCCACTCTATGTTGGTTTTTGTGGCTAGGCAGAAAGGCACGACATACCTGTGGGGCAGGGGTCGGATAGTTTCGTAGTTCTTATAGGTTCCTTGGTCGAGCTGAAGAAGCTTGGCCATCTGTTCTTGGGTAAACTCGGCCCACTCGCGTGCTTGCTTGGTGCGCAGAACGAAGTCGTCCTGAAACCGATTCGCCGGACCTGAAACCATAAGGACGATTGTCCGCGCCACAGCCATTCCGTCACCGTATATTTTATCCTTGCAATTTAGGACGCACCGTCCTATCGTATTGTCATGAACAGTTACCGAGAGATCCTCTCCCTCTGGCGCCGACCTTCCGAGCTTGCGGAGGACATCGGCGCCAAAGCGAACACGGTAAGCAAATGGGGCCAGCGCGACTTCATCCCCCCTGAGTGGTGGAACGATGTCGAAAGCGCGGCAAAGCGCCGTGGCTTTGACGGGGTAACTGTCAGAGCAATGGCGAAGATGGCAAAGGCGCGGGCGGCGGCTTGAATTATCGACGACCAAACGCGGGAAAACACTTTGATGGGACACAATACCCCCGATAGCAAAAATGATCCCCGCACAAGGGGTGATAGTAGATCTTTCCCGCTGCAAGGGAAGAGGGTAGATGCGAATGCAACGCATTTTTTTGTGGATAACATCGGTAACCCATTGTGACTAACGGGCAAAAAAATACGACGCAGGGTAGAGCAGTCTGGACAGCTCGCTTGGCTCATAACCAGGAAGTCGCGGGTTCGAATCCCGCCCCTGCTACCAACGCCATCTCGCTGGGGCGTGGCGCGCATCCCCCCGTGTGCGCCGGGCGCGGCCAGTTGTACCCCGGCTGGCCGCAGCCCTTCTCTGTTGAGGCGGGCGTTGTTGGATTTCGCGGGGTGTTTCCTCGCCAGGGCTTCCACCTTGCAGGAACCGGCAACGTCCACCCCAGCAGAGAGCTTCTCCACAATCCCCGCGGCAATAGGTCCGATGGGTCTCAGCATGAGAGGCTCCTATGACCTGTAACTGCACAGGTGCTTGTCGAACGACGGGTCGCTGTGGCGGCGATTTGGATCTCTCGCCATGGCTCTGGCGACCACGTGCTTGGGTCTGTCCAGCTTGTGGGATGGGCAATGGTCCAAGTGTGAAGTTGTGCGTGAACTGCGCGCGTTTGGCAGATGAAAGACGCCGCCGTGAACTCGCGTTGCGAGAGCGAACCTGGATACCGGGAGATCACCTTCAGCATGAGAGGCCCCGATGATCACCGAGGACCCAGCGGTAGTGACGGCGGTCTTGAAGGACGAGCACATCAGATGGCCGTGGCTGTCTCGCGGGGTATGGGCCGCAAGCGGCAGATTCGACAACGGCATCCTTCCGCAAGCTTGGGACGACTTTGAAGGCACCGAGGCCCTTGCGAGGGAAATCTACGAGCATCCCATAAGCCTGCGAACGAACCAGCGCGAAGTCCACTGAAACGAGAGGGTTGAATTCCCCATGGTGCTGCAATCTTTCCGCGATCCAGACACGCCTTGTTCAGTATGGGCCGAGTACATCGAGAGCCTGGGAGCCAAAAGGGCTGCTCATTTCATCGGGCGCTCGACCACCACGGGGGTCTACAGCTCGGCCAACGAGAACGAGGACTACCTGATCGACGGCTCGCGGCACTACCGGGTTCTCGATCTGGAGTGCGCCCGTAAGGACAAGGGCCTGCCTTACGCGAACTTCCACATCCGCACCATTGCCAATCAACTAGCAGGCGAGGGGAGTAAGCCAGTCGAGACCGTTGCCCTTGAGCTGATCGCCGCGAAGGGTCTTTTGGCCGATGCCATCGTCCAGGCGAGAGACCCCAATTCCCCTGGTGGGAGACAGATCGTCGAGGAAGAGCGCAGGCGCCTTCACGACCTCAGAAGAGGTGTTCAGGTGGCTCTCGATGCATTGGGGAGGGCTATCGATGGAGACACCTCGCGCTCGCCCGACAACATCGTGACCGACTTTCTCAAGAGGGCGACGGGGTGACCTACGTCTATAGATTGGGCAACGTCAGCACAAACCGCGCGGGGCGTGACAGCCCGGAGAGACGGGCAACATTCCCTGGAGGACGGCAGAAGCGTGTAAGCCCACGCCGTTTGGTTCCGCTGCCGTCATGTCACTGCATCGTGCGAGCTTGGCGACATGGTGTGGAACCCGTGGGGGTAAGCTCCCCCGGATATGCAGAGCCGGAAGAAGTTGCGCCCGGCCTGCCGTTCTCCAGCGAGTGTGCTCACCTGAGGGCGGGCGGATGATCTGGCGGATTATAGCAGATCTTGGGACGTGGCTGCTGGAATTGGGTGTGGCTCATGGTGCCTACGATGGTGAATACAGCCGAGAGCAGATGGAAGCCGATTATATCGACGAGCAAGCCTATGAGCGAGAGCAGTACGAGATAGCCAAGGCGGAAGGTTACCACGAAGGCCGTCGTGACGAAAGGCTAGGCCTGTGAAAACCCGTCGCGACAAGCTGGACGATATCTTCAGCAAGCTCGTGAGGGAGCGAGCTAATTGGACATGTGAAGCCCAGTTGCCGAAATGCATGGGATACTTCCCTGAAGGCCCGGGCCGGCGAATGTTGCATTGCTCACATTTCTTCTCTCGCCGCAAACAATCAACACGCTTCGATCCTGAAAACGCCGCTGCACACTGTTTCTCATGCCACAAAAAGCTGGAAGAAAACCCACTCGATTTCGCCGAATGGGTTAAGGCCCACCTTGGAAACGGAACGGCGGAAAAGCTTCGCATCAGATCGGCGACAATCGTCAAACGGAACAAAGCAGATAAGGAAGACCTCTACCAGGACATGAAAGCCGCTTGGGACGATCTCCAGGCCCGTAGGAGGGCAGGGGAGACAGGGCGGCTGGAGTTCGAGCTGTGAAGTGGGGCGACCGCTCACAAGACTTGGCCCTTCCGCAAGGAAAGTGGCGCGAGATCGCCAAGCACATCCACAGAGAGAGCAGATGTCTAGTGTGCCGCAAGTCAGTGCCGCGGCATCGAGACGTATGTGATGCGGTCTACTGCCTTTGGTACATCGACCGGAAGCGAGCGCGATGAGACTCCGCACCGCCAACGAGCTACAGGCAATTCACAATGCCATTTACATGCAATGTCGCAAGGCAGGCTACGATCATATCGACGCACGAGACGCAGCCAGGAAGTGCCGGAAGGATCTCGGTCCCTACACCGAGCAACCCCTCTGGTTCGCCCACCTCGCCCACCGAATGAACGAACCCCGTCTACCGGCGGAGGAACCCTTAACGCGCAGGAGTTTAGGGAAATGGTACCGACAATCGAACAACTCTGGGACAGAGGAGCCAACACCGCAGAGATCGCCCGCAAGTTCAACAAGCGCGAGTGCGAGATAGACAAGGCAATCAGTCAACTGCTCGACAAACGCTATGTGGAAAAGACCGAGAAGAAGCCACGCAAGTGCTTGTCATGCCAAGAGGAATTCGAAAGCAACGGAAACGGCAATCGTGTGTGCTCTTTGTGCAAAGACCGCGAAGCCTGGATGAGTAGTGACCTGGGATGAACACGACACCGATCCCATTCAAGTCGCCGTTGAACAGTATCTCTACTGGCGCGGCAAGGGATATCGGCTGGAGGAAATGATGGAAGCCATCAACGGCGAAGGAAGCCACGGAAAGCCCGAATCGATGACCGGCGATGAAATGATCTACTGGCTGGCTAGGGTTTGGGATGGGGAACTCGTGTGATTGAGCCTGTCACCATAGGAAACGCGACGCTCTATTGCGGGGATTGTCTGGAGATCATGCCAACTCTGGGCAAGGTGGATGCTGTGGTGACTGATCCGCCTTATGGGATAAACATCGGCGGCGCTGGAACCATCGGCGGCGCTGGCAAGATAACACACGCAACGAAATACGGGAAGCACGAGTGGGACAAAGTTGGATTAAATCAAAAACAATTCGACTTAATACGTGAGGCAGATGAATGGATCATTTGGGGGGCCAACCATTTAACTGACATTGTGGGCAGTTTTCCAGGAGCGTTAATTTGGGACAAGAAATGTCAAAATGGATGGAATGATACATTTTCAGATGCAGAGATAGCTGCCACGAACATTATAACGAGGACAAAAGTTTACAGGCATTTATGGGTGGGTGCGCTTCGAGTTGACGAAGGTTCAACAGAGAGATTCCACCCTACACAGAAACCATTCGCGCTTATGAAATGGTGCCTCTCTTTTGTGAGTGGACAAATCATTCTCGATCCCTTCATGGGCAGCGGCACCACGGGCGTTGCCTGCGCCAAGTTCGGAAGAAAGTTCATCGGCATAGAGATCGAGCCTAAATACTTCGACATCGCGTGCAAGCGGATCGAAGAGGCTTACGCACAACCTGATTTATTCATTCCAGAGCCATTAAAGCCCAAGCAGGAAGTCATGCAGGCCATCGTGAGGGCTGCGGAATGAACAGAGAAAGGCCTCAGCCTGTGAAGATCGATGAAATGTGCGTGTTTGAGGAAGACCCGTGGCCACACGAGGTTCTCAAGCAAGCCGCTGTCTATGGCAGTTACAAACGAGAGAGTTACCGGGACGGCACGGTGGAATGGACGTTCGAGGAAGAGGCTTTTTTAAGGGCGCTTTATGAATACCAAGAGAAAGGCCCCGATCAATGACCTTGAGTCAAATGAGCGGAGCCTTTCTGTCTCTAACCCGTACGCGGGTGTTCGCAACGGGTCTGTGGGAACAGTCCCCGTGGATAGGTCAAATCTACTGTCCTATAGGCAATATGTCAATGCGCCAACGCATGAATGTGTTCCCCAAGGTGCTCCGCTCCCTTACCCCAAAGCGGTCTCAAATCCTCGCTCTGACGGCCACTGTCAACGAGGCCCTTGGTGAAATCGTTCGAGGTGATTTTCAAGGAACACGGTCTAACAAGGCTGGCGCGTTGGTGACTCCGCCGGATTCTCTGGGGACCAAGGTTTAAATACCAGAGAGGGGCTTAACTAGTACCTGTCCATGAGGGCACCCCTTAACCAGGGGCCTTGATAGGTAAATGGAACAAGGGTTCCAGACAACCGACCAAGGGGGAAAGTGGCTACCTATGGAGGAGCAGCATGAACGACTTGTTTGACGCAGCAGTGTACGACTCATCTCTGGCGAGAAAGCTTCGAGATATTGGTATCCAGCGCGCGGATGAACACGCGGTGCCGGAATGGAAAGAAGCTGCGTTGGTCGCTGTTTATGACTGTGCGAGAAATCACGAAGAATTTCTTGTCGACCAAGTCCGATCTTATCTCGGCGCAGAACACACGACGCATGAACAGAGGGCGATGGGTGGTGTCATGCGCCGTGCGGCCAGTTTGGGTTGGATATTCCCGACCGACAGGTTTCGGGGCACCAATCGTGCGACTTCTCACAAAGGCCCCCGTCGTGTTTGGCGGTCACTTTTGTCGTGAAAGACGAAAAATGGAAAAACGCATACCCAGAATGCTGGCAGCTCTGCGAGGAACTGGGCTTGGAAAGGTCTTTCGTAGGCATGCTGGTGAAGCGCCGGCCGGTGGACAAGGTAGCGGAGGCTTTGAGAGCGGCGAGGGGCAAGAGAGAGCCCAAGAGCTATGTGATAGGAGTGTTGCGCAGATGAGTGAACAAAATTGGTGTTTAGAATTAGCTTTCACGGAAGACCCGAGTCGTTCTTTTGTTAGTGGGTTCGAGGCGGGGCAGGTTTATGTGCTGTTAGGCTGCGGACAGTCTGAAGTGAAGTGTATAGTTCATGATGAGAATATACCGCTGTTTGAGCGAATGGCCGGAATTAAGGGTTACGATGTTTCTGTAAAAGCAATTGAGACGGATGGATGGTCTGAAGTTATATTTATAAAAACCCGCCCGGAGCGCCATCTGTATGAAGTAAAACCGTAGGGGTGTTAAGTAGATGAGCGAGCCGAGCTACGTGATAGCGGTGCTGGATAGGAGAGGGTGATGAGCGAGCCGATAGTACTGGTTTTGACAGCGGCAATGATGCTTGTCGGCCTCGCTGCTCTCGTATTCTTTGCTTGGCGTTACGAGCGCAAACGATGGAACGGAGGACTGTGCCGATCTTGCGGTAAGCCCTGGAGGCTGTTCGACGCCGGCAGTCGGTGCGGACGCGGTTACGTCTGTGATGACTGTCTCCAAGCTGTGTGGGTCACTTATCCATTTGTGGACAGAGGGTCATGACCATCACCGACAAAGAACTGGAGTTGTTACGGAAAGATGCAAGCACGAGCGATCTGCCATGGGCTTGGGCGGTCGTTAAGCTTGTTGATGAAGTTCGCCGCCTGCGTGAGGAGAACGAGCGGCTGGAAGAAGACCGAGAATTCTTTGTCTGTGAAAATACCAGCGGTCATGAATGGATCAAGCGTGGGCCGATCGATATGTGTCCTGCGCACCATGAAGAATGTAAACACTGCGGACTTGCGAAAATGGATGCACTGCCATGACCAGCCTCACACAGAAAGAACGCGATGAGCTGCGGAGGCTGTGCGAAGCCGGAGACGAGCATCCTGATGTTGCGGCGGGCCTCATGGCGCACGGCAGTAAGATGGCGCTGGAGCACAGGAGATACGTTCATTTGGAAGCATGGATGGCGCTGCCCAAGCTCCTTGACGCCTTGGACGAGGCGGAGCGCAAGCTTGCGGAGGCCGATAAAATTGAATACCGCGCAGGGCTGGACTTTTCAGGACACACGCAGTCATGACGGCAACCGGGAGATCAGGCTGTGAGTGACGATATAGTAGATTTATCTAGCGCAAGTGTCCTGAACGTTGGCGCGCCTGTCTTGGAACTTTTTGAAAATGGCGGCAGGATTTGGTGTCGCACAACGAAAGGCATATTCCCGCTTGACGAGAGGTTGCTTGAGCTTGAGTCGCCGACGTGCAGCGACGAAGAGATTATGAGGTTTAGCCATGACCACTGACCCGATAGAGCGCGTGGCGCGGGCTTGGTACGAACGAGCTGGTTCTGTTCATGGTCCTTGGATCGAAATAACGGCTGAACAAAGACAGATGGCCAGAATTGGCGCGCAATGGATGTTTGACGTGCTCACCGAACAAGGCATCCCCATAGACAAACTCTTGACCGGGGAGATGGTGGCCGTTGAGAAAGACTGCTATCAGCCGGTGTTGGACGTATCCACGCCTGAGACAAGAGTGGCTCAAGCCAATTACAAGAAAGGTGACCAGTCTTGATCCGTTGGCCATTAGAATTCCCCTAAAAATCAATCAGATAAGGTGACCAGGAGGCGAAGTAGATGGAGTGGCGACCGATCGAGAGTGCGCCGAAGGATGGGAAGTTGGTTCTTACAGTCCGTGCAACCCACTGGATGCCTCTCCCCGACCCACCAGAGGAGCCGTGATGGCCTTGGCTGAGTTCGAACCTGTTGAGATTGAGATATCCCGCTCACCCCGTAGGGTAACGCAGATGGGTGTGCGCCGGATCGTGGACGCCCGGCTGTTCGATAGCTTGGGATACAGGCATGAGGACGCGGCACAAGCGATCCACGACGGGTTCAGGGCGATCACCGAGGGTTTGCACTACAAGCCCGCAGCATTCGAGCGCTTAGACAGGTCCCCCGGGACGGTGGTGAGAGTGCGGGACTACCTCACGGACTGCACTAGGCATTTCTGGCGTTGGGGCCAGGAGATGCAGTGTTACAGACTCCCCACGGCACCCATACTAGACGTGTTCGTCTTCGGCTTTTCCTGCAGGGAGGTGGACAGGGACAGGAGGAAGCGCAACGGCTGGACGAAATCTATCATAGACGAGGGTCTAGGTCTCTACTGCAAGGAGAGGGGGTGGACGTGAATGATGATATAGAATTAGTCCCAATTTCATATTACAAGCACGGTAATAAGTGGAAGGAAGAAAGGCATGTGGACAGGATCACTCGGGCCGTTTATCAAGCCGAAATCTCGACAAGGACGGCGACCAAAAAGAAATCTCCAAAGAAGAGAGGCTCGCAGGGTTGTTTTAAGGGGCTATCCTATAGAACCAAGGGCTTTAACGAAAACTGAGATAGATGACTATTTTTCTGGCGATAGGATTATTTGTTTGTTGTGTGGCAAGTCATATAAAAATCTTGGTGTTCATCTTCATCATTTACATGGTGTGCCACCAGATGAATATCGGGGAATGTTTGGTCTCCCATGGTCGAAAGGTTTAGTTGGTCAATCATCATTTGAAGCATATAGAGAGGCTGCCATGGCGCGGCCAAGAGATAAATTCAAGCCGTGGTGGAACGATGGCAAGAAGGAATGGCCGAGACATAAGCACCGAAAACAGCCTTTCCAAGCTGAGATATCAAGACACAATGTCAGACTTGCGACTCAAGCCAATATCGGGAGATATGTTGATTATGGTAGTGAGCATTGGGAACGCTTTTTGGATTATATAAGGAAGGGAGTGGAGCCTAGAGAAATCGCAAAACTTGAAGATATGCCATCGATAGGCTGGTATACGGTTTATCAGAAGAGAAACCCGGGATCGAAAGAGGCGCTTCTTGAAGCTCTGGAAACGTGGGATTTTCCGTCACTTGCGAAAATTGAACGTTTGCATGAAAGTAAAAGATTCATGCGGCTTGTTAAGGATTTACGGGAACAGAGATGCAGCGACCACAAGACAGCCAGTCTTTTGGGCGTTACGGCTATGCCAGTCCATAGATTTCGTGCAAAACACGGTATTATTTAGGTTAAGTAACTTGACATCGGGGATCACTTTTGGCTATTTTCCCTATGCTGGCGTAAGGAGCCAGTGGGCCTCTAGAGTCGCCAAGCGTCTTTGGAGGCTTTTGCATGTCTGGAGGGTGGTGTGAGTTTTGTGGCTGAGCCAGTATGGGGTAATGCATCGACAGTGGTTGACAATAGCTGTCGGTGGTGCGGTGCCTGTCACACTGGCAAATGTCCTCTGGTGAGTGCGATCGAGTACCACGAAGATGGTTCGGTCAAGCGCGTTGAATTCCATGCTTCGCAGCCAACCCAGCCGGAGCCCATTGATATAGCACAAACTCTCGTAACCCTAGCAAATCGGCCGGGGGCGTACAGACCTAAGGACGATTCTTTTGACTAACCTCCACCGCCGAGACTTCTTCTGTGCTCTTGCTGCTCTAGCCATGGCAAAGGGTGTGTTGCCGGTGGGGTGGCCGGAGGACGTTCGGTTCTTTCTGAGCTTTGACATGTACGATAAGCTTGTCGGCGTTGGTTACGGGAGACGGATTGGCGAATTAGGCCCGCATAGTCTTGAGTGCTCGCGGGCCTGTTATATGCGAACAGCCAAGATGCTTTTTGGCGACCGCGCAAATCTGACGGTTGACGTGAGCAGGCTGCCCGCATGACCCACACATGGGATGAGTGCCCGCTTCGGCGGGCTTTTCTATGCCTGAAAGGAGGCAAACGATGAAAGGTGGAAAGCACTACGGCAAGAGCAAGGGGTCTGGCGGCAAGAAGGCCGGTCATGGCGCTGGTATGGGCTGGGGTGCCACGGGACCCGGCGGGACCTCGAAGAGCAGGCCCACGAGCAAAGGACCCTACACGCCAGGGAACAAGGGTGCCAAGTAAGACACCGCGCCATTGAAAAATGCAATGAGATGCAATGCCCTTTGAGAAAGGCCAAAGCGGCAACCCAAGGGGTAAGAGGAAGGGCACGCCCAACAAGAGCACGGCAGAGGTCAAGGCGCTCGCCCGAAAGCATGGCCCTGAAGCAATTGCAAAGATCGCCAAGCTCATGCGCGGGCACGACGAGCAGATCGAACAGTTGGTTGACGAGTTAACTGGCTTTAAGGCAGGTGACGACGAGGCGCTAGAGAAGATCAGGGAGTTGGTTTGGAAGCTTGAGGCGCGCAACGTTCAGAACGAACTAGGCGCGGCTAAGGAACTTCTGGACAGAGGCTACGGCAAGTCCGCACAACCCGTGACTGGCGAAGACGGCGAGGGACCAGCGAGAATTCAGATTGAACGTATCATCGTCGATTCGCCTCCCGATCAAGACAGCGAGAGTCTTTAAACCCCTTCTAGATCCAGCCCGCTACAAGGGTGCCCACGGTGGACGTGGTTCAGGCAAGAGCCATTTCTTCGCCGGACGGGTGGTAGACGACAGCCTTTGCATACAAGGTCTTAGGACGGTCTGTGTCCGTGAGGTCCAGCGATCCCTGAAGGAATCGGTGAAGCTCCTGATCGAGGACAAGATCAGGGAACTGGACGACTATCACTCTCTAAGAGGTATGTTCAACGTCCTGCACGACAGGATACAGACTCCCGGGGATGGGTTGGTCATCTTCCAGGGCATGGCGGATCACACGGCTGATTCGGTGAAATCCCTGGAGGGTTTTGACAGAGCCTATGCAGAGGAATCTCAGACGCTTACGACACGCAGCCTTGAGATGTTGCGTCCGACTATTCGCAAGCCAAACTCGGAGATCTGGGCTTCCTGGAACCCGCGCTCTGCGAACGACCCAGTCGACTCTCTCTTACGTGGCCCTAACCCGCCGCCTAACGCCGTCGTTGTGGAAGCAAACTATCGTGATAACCCGTTCTTTCCCGAGGTTTTAGAGGAAGAGCGGCTCTACGACGAGCAGCACAACAGAGACCGTTACGCCCACATCTGGGATGGTGCCTACGAGCCCATGGCCATCGGGGCCATCTGGAACCGGATCGAGCTCAACCAGTACCGCCGGGCAGATGTGACTGACCTCCGCCGTATCGTTGTGGCTGTTGATCCTGCAGTTTCGGCGGAAGAGGGCTCGAACGACCACGGGATCATCGTCTGCGCCACGGGAGACGACGACAGGGGCTATGTACTCGAAGACGGCACCCTTAAAGGGAATCCTCAGAAGTGGGCTACTCGTGTCGTGGCGCTCTATGACAACCACGAGGCGGATGCTGTGGTGATCGAGATCAACCAGGGCGGCGACATGGTCAAGCACACACTTAGAAGCGTCAGACCCACTCTGCCCATCAAGGAAGTCAGGGCCACGAAGGGCAAGCATGTGAGGGCAGAGCCCATTTCAGCGCTCTATTCTCTGGGTAGGATCAGCCATATAGGGGCATTCCCTGAGCTAGAGGATCAAATGTGCTTGATGACCGCAGCGGGCTACGAGGGCGAAGGCTCTCCCGACAGGGTTGACGCATTGGTATGGGGCTTCACTGAGCTGTTCCCGAAGCTGACCAGGAAGACGCGAATGGCGAATGGGCACGAGAGGGATAGGCCCATGGGAGCTGGAGGATGGATGACATGACTACCAGCAGGCGAGTGAATTATTCCATGATTGCCGAATTGATAGCCGATATGACGGTATTCCAACACCTGACGGTTGAGTATGGCTGAAGAAGACGTTCTCAAGGAGGCCAAGGAAGCCTTCGAACTGGCCTCGAACTACGAACAGGAGAACCGCAACCTCGCCGAACAGGACCTTCGCTTTGCGCGTCTTGGAGACCAATGGGATGAAGAGGTTCTAAGGCAGAGGAAGGAAGAGGGCCGGCCTGCTCTCACCATCAACAAGATGCCTGCTTTCATCCGTCAGGTCGTGAATGAAACGAGGCAGAACAAGCCGCAGATCAAGGCCCGTCCTGTGGATGGCGGAGCCGATGTGGACACGGCGCACGTCATCAACGGTCTGATACGCAACATCGAGGTTACCTCGGATGCCGATGTTGCCTACGACACTGCTGTCGATTTTGCGGCGAGCATGGGGTTCGGCTACTTCAGGGTCGATGTGGATTATTCCCATGACGATACGTTCGATCAGGACATTCGCATCGAGCGGATACCGAATCCGTTTAACGTATTCGGCGATCCTTATTCGGAAGCTCACGACTCGTCCGACTGGAACACGGCCTTCCTTGTAAAGCAGATCTCGAAGGATGAGTTTCGGAGAAGGTACAAGAGTGCCGAAGAGGTCGATTGGGATGAAACCGGCTATACCAAGCTGGACCAGGTTTGGTTCGACGGCGAAGAGATCATGCTGGCGGAATACTGGACCCGCGCAGAGGTTCCGCGGACGATCCTCAAGCTGTCGAACGGCTTGGTTGTCGCGTCCGATCTCTACGAGGAGCAAAAGCCCGATTTCGATGTTCAGAGGCTAACAGTCGAAGGTGAACGGGTTGTCCAGGGCCACAGGGTCACCCATCGTCTTCTGACCGGTGCCGAGGTCCTGGAGGAGACGGACTGGCCCGGTAAGTACATCCCCATCGTTCCGGTGTATGGTGAGGAAGTGAACGTAGAGGGCCGGCGCTATTTCAGGTCTCTGATCCGCGATGCGTCGGACGCCCAGAGGATGTTCAACTACTGGCGCACCGCTTCGACCGAGTTGGTTGCGTTAGCCCCGAAGGCGCCTTTCGTTGGCCCTGAGGATGCCTTTACGGGTCAGGACTCGCACAAATGGGGAAGCGCAAATACGAAGTCTTATGCTTTCCTTGCCTATGCGGGAGACGTAGCGCCTGAAAGGCAGCCATTTGCCGGCGTTCCCGCTGGGACATTGCAGGAGGCTTTGAACGCATCGGACGACATGAAGGCCGTCCTGGGCATTTTCGATGCTTCCTTGGGTGCGAGATCAAATGAAACCTCCGGCAGGGCCATCGTTGCAAGGCAGAAAGAAGGCGACACCTCGACGTTTCACTTTCCCGACAACCTCACCCGGGCGATCAGGCACGGCGGACGGGTTGTGATCGACTTGATCCCCTACGTTTACACCGGGGAGCGGATCATTCGCACCCTGGGTCAGGACGACACGAGCGAGGATGTCGCGTTAGGACAAGGCGAACCCCCCGAGGGGTTCGAGAACATCTATGACTTGACGGTTGGAAAGTACGACCTCGTGGTGGACGAAGGTCCGTCCTATGCCACGCAGAGGCAGGAAGCCGCAGCCCAGATGTTCGATCTATTGCAGGTCTTCCCGCAAGCTGCGCCTGTGATAGGGGATCTTTTGGTGAAGAACCTGGACTGGCCGGGTGCCGACGAGATTTCCGAACGTCTGAGAGCTTTGGTGCCCGGGCAGGACCAGGAAGATCCGAGGCTTGGCCAGGCGATGCAGGTTATCCAGCAGTTGCAGGGTCAAATTCAGGAGATGGAGGAAGACCGTGCCCTTGAAAGGGCCGAGCTTGAGATCAAGGCGATGAAGGCCAGGTCCGAGGCCCAGAACGACGTTGCCAAGAACGAGATTGCTGCCATGGAAGCGCAGTTGAAGGCGGCCGTGGACGAAAGGAATACCCGTCTGGCCCGTGATGAAGCCGCGACCAAGGCCTATCAGGCAGAGACACAGCGTATTTCAGCTTTGGCGAAGGCCAAGAAGGATATCACTGATGCTGCGAGCCCGCCAGGGCCGGCCGATAAACGCGCAGCTTGATAATTGCTCGTTACACGGACGTGTTTTCTGAAAGTATCCGATCTGCCCCGGGTCATTCTTATTCATTAGCACATTTCCCAACCGTCACCAACCCCAGAGGAGTGACACATGACCGACGAAACGACCAATCCTGCACCTGTTGACGGGCCCGTAGCAGACCAGGAAGTCGCGCCAGAGGAACCCGAGGCCGTAGAGGCCCAAGAGACTGAAGGCGAAGAAGGCGACCAGCCCGCGGAGACCGTGGAAGTCGAACTAGACGGGCAGACCTATAGCGTGCCGGCCGACCTCAAAGACAGCTTCATGAAGGCGGCCGACTACACGCAGAAGACCCAGGAGCTTGCCGAGCAACGCCGTCAGGCCGAAGAGACACTGGGGAAGGAACGCGATTCCTTTATCCAGCAAGCCCAGGCCCACCGGCAGAGCATACAGCTCTATGGGGAGCTCGCGCATACGGACGCCTTGCTGGAGAAGTTCCAGCAGGTTGATTGGGTGAAACTCCAGCAGGAGGACCCCGATCAAGCCCAGCAGTTGGGTTTCCAGCGCGAGACACTCAGGGATCGACGTGACGCCCTGGAAAGCGAGATCGAGAAGAAGGAATACGAATCGAGAGTCACTGCGGAGCGTGAACACGCCAACCGCAAAGACCAGCTTGAGGCCACCCTCGCTCGCGATATCCCGAACTACTCGCCCGAGCTACGGACCGAAATGCAGCAAACCGCCGTAAGGCATGGTTATACCGAACAGGAAGTCGCCTCGGTGACCGATCCTCGTGCGATGAAGATGCTGCACCTGGCCCATCTCGGCGAGCAAGTTCTGAAGCGACAAACCGCGACGCCGAAACCCAAGCCGGTCAAGCCTGTTTCGAAAGTTACGGGTGGATCGACCCCTGAGAAGGGGCCAACGGACAAGCAGTCCACGGAGGCCTGGATGAAGCGCCGCAATGAGCAACTCAGACAAAGAGCGGGCTGACAGGCCATTTGGCAGGAGCCGCCTTCGGGCGGCTTTTTTCATGGCCTGACGCTCCTCATGCGAGGTACCGATGGCCAATACACTCCTAACTCCGACGATGATCACGCGGGAGGCTCTTAGGATTCTCCACCAAAAGCTGAACTTCGTCGGCAACATCAACCGGCAGTATGACGACCGTTTCGCCGTGTCCGGCGCGAAGATCGGCGATACCCTGCAGATCCGTCTGCCCAATCAGTACACAGTCCGTACGGGCAGGACAATCGACGTTCAGGACACCGTGGAGACGAAGGTCGATCTGGTCGTTTCGACCCAGAAGGGCGTCGATATGGCCTTCACTTCGGTCGATCTGACCCTTGATCTCGATGATTTCGCGGAAAGGATTCTGGAGCCCGCCATGGCGGTTCTGGCGGCGCACATCGAGAATGACTCAATGTCCATGTACAAGGATGTCTACAACGAGGTTTCCGATGTAGGCACGTCGATCACCTCTGCGGACGTGCTGAACATCGCCAAGAAGCTGACCGATAACCTTTCGCCGGTTTCCATGCGATGCCTGAATATGAACACCCAGGACAACGTGGACCTGGTAGAAGCCCTCAAGGGCCTGTTCAACGACCCCGCGAAGATCTCGAAGAACTATCGCGAGGGAATGATCGCCAATGACTTCCTCGGTTTCCAGACGGTCTACCAGAATACCCTCTGGCCGATCCACACTACGGGAACCGACGACGGGACCGGCGATTATCTGTGCAACGACGCAACCGCCCAGACCGGAGCGGCCCTTACCGTGGATACGGGCGCGGGTACGTTCAAGAAGGGCGACATCATTGCGGTCGATGGCGTTTTCCGGGTCCACCCTGAGACGAAGGTGAGCACCGGAGCGTTGCAGAAGTTCGTCGTGACCTCCGACGTGGCGGCTTCGGCCACCTCGATCCCGATCAGCCCGTCCATCGTTGCCTCGGGCGCCAAGCAGAACGTTTCCAACGGCGCCGCTAACAACGAGGAGATCTTCAAACGGGAATCGGACGATTCCACGGCCATCGGCAATGCGGCGGACTACAACATCTCCATGGGCTTCCACAAGGATGCCTTCACCTTTGCCACCGCCGATCTGGTGATGCCGAGAGGCGTCGATTTCGCCGCGCGCGAAGTCTACGACGGCATCTCCATGCGGATCGTCAGGGATTACGACATCAACAACGACAACCTTCCCTGTCGTATCGACGTTCTCTATGGCTACAAGACGGTTCGTCCCGAACTGGCGTGCCGAGGAGGGTTCAACTGATGGCTATCAAGCAACTGAGCGACGGCAATCCGTCCGGCGCCCTCTTGGGTCAGTCGAGCACGGATCTCATCGGGTTTTACGGGCTTACGACGCCCATTGCCCGCCCCTCGATCACGGCTGTTGCCACGGCGACGGCCACAACGACGCTGAACGAGACAAAGATCGACCGTCTCTATACGGCGCTGAGAAACCTCGGTCTGGTCGATACCGGCGGATGAGGGAATTACCCCGGCTGGCCGATGGTTGGCCGGGGTTCCTCCTAGGGAGGAGGCTATGGGACATCTCTATCGGTTCCTGGATACCACGGGCGACGGGACGGGCACGAAGAACGCAAACGTCGATGGAAGCTCCACGGCCGTAACGTTCAGGTACAACCCCGGCTCCGGGGACCGAACCGAGATAGCCAGGATGATCGTGCACATCGAGGACGCGGCGCCCTTTTCGGCCGATGAATATGGAAATCTTGGGGCGGCTTTGACGAACGGTGTCTTGGTACAGATACGAAAGTATGAAGACAACGCCACGGTTATCGATCTCTGCGACGGGCTTCCGGTCAAGAGCAACTCCCAATGGTCGCGCATGTGCTACGACATGGACACGGATTCCTTTGGCGCGGGCAATGATCACGTCAAGATCAGGTGGACCTTCGCGAAGTCCGGGAGCCCGCTTTACATACAGGACGACGAGTATTTCTGTATCGTCGTACAGGACAATTTAACCGGCTTGGTGGAGCACTACTTCATGATTCAAGGGATGGTCGAGCATGTCTAGTCTGTACATGGACGACGGCCCGACTGCATCAGGCCAAAAGGTCATGCTGGCGACCACGGCCTACGACAGCCCCGACGCGAGCTATACCTTCTCAATCCAGCGATCCCGCGAGGCTCTTCGCGAGGAAGGTATCCAGAGTGCCTATCTTCTGCTCTCGGGGAACTGTCACGTTGACGACGCCAGGAACAACGTAGTCCAGCAGTTTCTTTTGAGCGATTGCACTGATCTTGTCTTTATTGACGCGGATGTCTCGTGGCGACCAGAGGCGCTTGTCGAGCTTTGTAAATATTCCTGCGACCTCGTTGGGGGCGTGTATCCCTTCCGCAGGCCCGATCTGGGGTCTATGCCCGTCAGGATGATCCACGGGGTAACGGAGCCCGTTGACGGTCTGTTGGAAGTTGAAGGTCTTCCGTCTGGCTTCATGAGGATCAGACGGCATGTCATGGAGAAGTTGGCCAAGACCGCCAAGTGTTACCAGAACAAGACCGAACGCCGGTCGAAGGTGCCTATTCTCTTCGAAAGGGCCTATTCGAGGGGTTCTAGAATCGGTGGGGACATCAATTTCTGTCTCAAGTGGCGGGCTTCGGGCGGAAAGGTTCATGCAGCCTATGAAATGCAACTTGGGCACAGCGCAAAGACCATAGTAAGGGATTCCCTCGGTGCCGCGCTCCGAAGGCAATCGGATACGACACTGCAGTACGTTGCCGAACGAATCCGCGCGGGAAAAGAAGATCCAAGCCTGTTTCACGAGGCGCGGTCCTATTCGCCCAACCCCTATGGGGCGCTGGAAGACGTTCTCGCTCTGGCGGTTCTCATGGCACGCAAGGCGGACGGCCCCATTCTGGAGACGGGGAGCGGCCTCTCGACCATTCTGATGGCCGCCGCCACGGACCAGACCGTCTGGTGCCTGGAGCATGACTACGGCTGGGCCGCCCAGGTGGAGAACATAGCCCACAAGGCGGGAACGCTGAATATTGCCGTCTGCACGTACCGGCTCAAGGATGGCTGGTACGACATCACGGACGACTTGCCGGAGCGTTTTTCTCTCGGTCTGCACGATGGGCCGCCCAGGAGGCACGGCGGGCGCATGGCCTTTTTCGAGCACATGGCCGACCGTTGCGACACTCTTGTCATCGATGATGCGGACGACCCTGGCTATTCGAGGGCCATCGAGGCCTGGTCCGCCAAGAAGGGCCGGAAGCTCGACTTCATCGAGGACCGCGCGGCATTAATCAGGAGAGACGAAGATGTACCACAAGAGACGTTACAAGGTCGTGGACGGCCGCTTGACCAAACGGTGGGACGCCACGGACGAGTCGGGCTGGTTCAAGACGAAGGCCGAGGCCTTGCAAGCGGTCAAGCTCGTCACTGAGCCCCTGGCGGAACTTCCTGTCCAGGAAGAAGAGATTCCTCCTGCTCCGAAAAGACGGGGAGGAAGGCCGCGAAAGACTTGAACATATGCCTCGTGACAATCCCAGGCACGGGAACGCGGTTTTTCGATGGTCTACTGTCCAAGCATTACAAAAAGACCTCGTTCGAGGATGACGGTTTGACCACGGGGCACGTCAACGACGACCTTTTGGACCGACTCAAGGGAATCAAGCCGTTCATCGTGACCACCTGGAGACCTTACGCCGACATAGAAGGAACGCTCAAGAGGCGTGAATTCGAGCCCATGGAACGATTGCCCATGCACTGGGAAGCATGGAAGCGCCTCGTGGTCGATTTTGCCCCTTTTGTCGTGACCGTCGAGCCGGTCTATCGAGGTATCCCCCGCGAGCAATGGCTCGAACGTCTTGGCGAGAGATTGGGGGTTGCCCTTGAAACCGATTGGGTTCCAGTGAGATGAGCGTCGTTAATCTTTCTGTCCACAAGAACACGCGAGAGCGAAAAGAAAAGCGCCGCGTCAAGAATAACCTCAAGAGCGACATGAAGTTTCTGTTGTCCAACGATATTGCGGGTTATGCGATTGTCACATGGAACCGGGATTGGGACGGCGAGGCAGTCTGGTGTTGTGACAAGACAATGCCTGGAGACGTAATGCCTCAATACGTGAAAAGAGTCCTTGAGCGCTGCACGGGCGTGAAAGACGCCAAGGATGCAATTTGGGGGCCGGAGGATCCGGCATGAGCGACTACGGCACCATGATTGCCCGGATTGCGGACGAGCTATCGTCTCCGGTTATCGTAAACCGCATCCCCAACGCCATCCAGGCGGCGATCCGGTATTTCGAATCCGAGCGGTTTTGGTTCAACGAGGGTGAGTCCACGGCCAGCACGGTCATAAGCCAGGCATCCTACGCCATGCCCACGGACTTCCTTGAGCCCGATCTCCTGACCCTCACGGACACGGATGAGAACGTCCGCTACATCCTGACCCGGAGACCCTGGGAGTGGCTGAGAAGCCATCTGATCGACCCCGACACGGTAGCGAGGCCAGACGACTGGGCTTACTACGCCGATCAGATCTGGCTTTTCCCGATTCCAGACCAAGTCTATACGCTGACGCTCTCGTTCCTGAAGCGGCAATCTGCCCTCTCGGCCTATACGGACACGAACGACTGGATGGTTCACGGCGAGGAGCTGATCCGTTCGAGGGCGAAATGGGACCTCCTGATGCATTCCATGCCCGAGAAAGACCATAACATGATCCAAGCCATGGAGCGTGCCGAGCGAAGAGCCCTTTTCAACCTGAGGGGCAAGTCCGAGCAGAAGATCGCGAGTGGCAAGCTGAGTTTCGATGATGGGCTTATCGTCACGCGCGGACATTACAACATCAACTATCAGTAGGGCGTCATGGCAACAGCAAACAAGTTCGAAGACTTCACCAATCGCCTTTGCATTGGGAAGGTCCATGACCTCAACGCCGACACGCTGGAGATCTACTACACCAATGCAACACCTTCCGCGTCGGCGGACACGGTTAAGGCCGATCTTGCGGAGATCACCAACGAAAACGGCTACACGGCGCCCGAGGATACCACGAACACCGCTTCGGAAGCCTCAGGAACCCTCTCGGTGGTCTGCGTGGACGTTACAACGACCGCTTCTGGAGGAAGTTTCGGACCCTTCAGATATGTGGTGTGGTTCAACACCACGCCTGCGTCTCCACTCGATCCTCTCATCATCTGGTGGGACTTCAGCTCGGCCCTGACGGTGAACGACGGCGAGAGTTTTACGACTGACTTCGGCGCATCGACGGCGACCTTGGCATGAGCTTCGACGAAATCCTCCGCGCCCGCAAGGGAGCCGCGCTGGCCCAAGCCCAAAGACTCGGACCAGCCTTCTACCAGAATGGCGACGGTCGAATTCCGGCGAGGGAGTTTAAAAGAACACCGGTCGGGAACGCCAAGGAAATGGGCATGTTCCCAAAAAGATACTCTGAGTGCCTGGAATACAACCAAAAGATCAAGATCTGTTGCAGGCACATGGAGAATGTCACGGGGAGGCTCTACAAAACACATCCCGATCTGAATGGCCCGGATCTTTTCATCGCAACCTGTGGAGTTTGCGGATGCAATCACTACCGCCTAGCGGTTGGCGAGCAATGAGATACCTCCTAATCCTCATCCTCTTTGCCTTTCCCGCTTTCGCCCAAACCGACCCCGCCGGTTCTCTTAGGATCGGAGATCATCAGCACGGGACATCCGGCCTGGAAACGGACTTGGATGTCTTGAAGGCCCTTTTCGACGACCACATGGCTGTCTACCACACGGAACCGGTTCCCAAGCCAAAACCCGACCCTGGCCCAGATCCTGGCCCAGATCCTGAACCAAGCGAATTCGACGAACTCTGCGACGGAGACGGGGTGATCCTGTGCGAGGGCTTCGAGACGGACCTCTCTGCTGCGGATGCGAACTATTGCGGGCAGGCCGGGACCGCGACCACGCACTGCCCGGAAATCCAATCGGCTATGACCTACGAGGGCAGAGGAGCACTTCAGCTTACGACCAACGGCAGTTTCAGCCAGGACGTGTCGGGCTGGGTGGCTTATCGTTTTCCCCCGGTCAGCACGTTCTACGTCCACATGCGGATGCGTTACGGCGACGGCTACAACGCCTATAAGGATTCGCCCGGTTTCCCCGGAGACGGCGAGAAGCAGTTCCTTCTGACCAAGGGACCGCGGACCTGCACGCCCGACGAAATTGCGCTATCGGATGTCTATGGGCAAAACTTTTGGCAGTTCTACACCTGGTGCGGTCGCGGAGTCGGTTCCAAGGCGATCCCCCCGCCGCCGGCCGGTGATCATGACATGCAGCCGGTCGAGGGGCAGACCGCCACTTGTCGTTTCCAGAATACCAACACGGGGGACATAAATGGCTGCGTGCAGATCCAAGATGATGTCTGGCATTCCTTGGAAATGGCCGTTGACCTAGACAACCGTCGTATGAAGCTATGGATCGATGGCCATCTCGTCATCGACTTCACGGACATCCTCGTGAGTGGCGATCCTTACGACCAGATCGCCCTGATGAACTACATGACCAAATATTTCGGCACCAACGCCGGTGACGGGACCTATGGAAACGGTCTCTGGAGGATCTACTACGACAACCTGATCATTTCGAGGGAGTGTATCACGAACTGCGGAGGGTGAAATGGCTGTCCTGACAGCGGAGGAGCTTACGGAATTGCGGCAAGGCGCGGCAAACGACTCTATTACTTTGGCTTGGACGAAAACAAACATCAATGCAGCACTTCAAGCTATCGAGGATTGGTGGGAGACAACCGCCAAACTCGATGCCGCAACGGAAATCGAGACTGCTGCCCCTGGTGTCTTCTCGAACCCCGAGAAGAAGCTAATCGGCAAGTGGTGGATGAAGAAGAAATTCGACTTAGGTGGATAGATGGCAACTCACGAAATCCCCATCCTTGGACATGCTACGCGACCTGATGCTTCAGGCGACGTATTCCAAGAGCCCTATTCAATAAAGGCCACCAACGATCTCTGGGATCAATTTGTCTGGATTTTCAATGATTCCAGTACGCGGATCGGGCTTAAGGGTTTGTTCAGAGTTCCACAAAACTATGTGGGCACAGCAGCAATTTTGGTCAGTTGGACATCCATCGCGACGACGGGCGATTGGGAATTAGACTTTGATTACCGAGCTGTGGCTATCGGAGAAAGCATGGATCAGGCGACTGCCCAAGAAACGGTTAATATCAACGATACCGCGCCGGGCAGTGTGAATCTCTTCCAGGAAGCTTCTTTGTCCTTGACCGATGCGAATCTGGCGGCGGGCGATCTGGTATCTTTTGAGTTCTTCCGCGATGGCACGGATGCTGGCGACACCATGGCCGCCGCAGCCATTGTTTTCGGTGCCTATTTCTCATATGCAGATGCTTAATGGCAAGGAACTACGCACTTGCCAGCACTGACCACATCGATACGGGAACGTGGGACTTTCCCGCGTCCACCACGCAGATATTTCTCTCTGCCTGGGTCCGCCTAGAGACCCTCTCCGCGACCAACGATTACCGCTTCATCTCCAAGGCGTCTGGAACAGCAGAAAGCCAACACCGTTGGATGCTGGGACACACCGGCACCGACGAGGTACGGGCGCGGCTGTGGACCAGCGGCCCGGCGGCCGTTACGACGCTGGTTTCCACCTCGGCTCCCTTCAGCGGGCGAACGGACGAGTGGCTTCACGTCTGTCTGCGCTACGACGACGCCCTCACCAACGAGATGGAGCTATTCGTCGCCGGGACGTCCGAGGCAGCCACTGCCCTGGCCGGCGGCAGTGTGAGCACCGGCGACGGCAGTGACGTGTGGGTAGGTGGCAACCCCGGCAGCTCGACGTCCTCGCCGGACGGAGACCTGGCCCACGCGGTGGTAATCAGCGGTGTGTCCTTCACGGACGAAGAAATCGCCGCCATGGCCACGGGGGTGTCGCCCCTGCGGTTCATGCGCACCGGCTCAACCGAGTTGTTCATGCCCGTGCTCGGAGCCGCCACGGAGCCGGACTACTCCGGTAACGGGCGCAACGGGACGGTCACAGGAACCTCCGTTAGCGATAATCCGCCGGTGGCCCCGCTCTTTGGGTTCGATGAGCCTTACGGGGCTTTTGTGGCAGCAGGCGGCGGCGGCACACTTATTGCTGATTCGGGTTCCTATGCTTGGACAGGCCAGACCGCCAATCTGCTCTATAATTCGCTTCTGTCCGCCGAATCAGGATCTTACGCCTGGACAGGGCAAGTTGCGAATCTCGAATATCATCCCGTTCTTTCGGCAGAGGCCGCGAGTTACGCTTGGTCAGGACAAACGGCAAACCTGCTCTACAACGCATTGATTTCGGCGGAGAGCGGATCTTACGCCTGGGCTGGCCAGGACGCGACGCTCACGCATGTTACGGGCTCCGTTCTAACCGCTGAATCCGGTGCTTACGTTTGGTCCGGGATGGATGTCGGGCTCCTGCTCGACAGCGTTCTGTCGGCTGAGGCGGGCTCGTATGTCTGGGCGGGACAGGACGCAAGCCTTGAGTACTCCGCATCCTCGATATGGACGCCCAAGACCCAGGCCTCGACTAACTGGACTGAGAAGTCCGGCGCTACATCGACCTGGACTCCTAAGGGAAAACCCTCGACCACCTGGACGGAAGAATGAGCATCACGAATTTCGGTGAGCTGAAGACAGCGGTTGAAAATTGGATGACGCGCCCGGACGCCTTCATCACCGCGCGCATACCGGAATTCATCGCTCTAGGGGAGGCTATGCTCTTCACGGATCTCCGAGTCCGGGAAATGGAGGCTTCCTCTACGATCACCACGACGGCGGCTCAACAGACCGATTCCTTGCCTGCAAGGTTCGTCCAGGCAAGAAGCCTCTACATCTCTGGAACGGGCCGCTTGGAATACCGAAGCCCGGCGGAATTCCGGGCGGTTTATTCCAACCTGGCCACAGGAACGCCCGCTTACTTCTCCATCGTTGGAGAGAACTTCCTTTGGGCACCGACGCCCAATGCAATCCTGTCCATCGTGGTCGATCACTACGCCAGACCCGCGGCTTTCTCCGACGATGCGGACACCAACGCGGTCATATCAAGATGGCCCAACCTTTATCTCTATGCCTCACTGATTCATGCCGCGCCCTACATAGCAAACGACCCTAGGTTGCCGACGCTTGCCGGCCTCTATGATTCCCAGGTGGAACAAGCTCACGCTGCGAATGCGAGAGACCGTTACTCTGGAGACCCGGCTCATCCCCAGAGACAGGCCCAAATGACATGAGCCTTTCCGAAGTGTTGGCCGGAAGGGCGGGGAATCTATCGGGGCGGCTGGCAGCGGTCTTTCAGTCCCTCGTTATGACAAACCCGGATTGGCAAACGCTGGTCTTCGGGCCTTACCTCCCGGACCTTCCGTCTTATGCGAACCCCGGGGCCACGGTCGCAAGGAACGTCATTCCTGCAGAGCGGAGCTACAAGCCTTTCCGCACATTACAAACTGTTACCGATGCTCTTGAGTCTACGGTTTTAGGCGGGATTGCGGCTCAGGATGCGTCTGGAAACAAGTACAACTACGCAGGCGTGGCAGCGAAGATCTATCAGGTCGGCGCCAGCGGGGTTACGGATAAGTCCAAGTCCGGGGGATACTCGACTGCAGCGGACGAGGTTTGGGAGTTCACGCCCTTTCAGAACCGGATCATAGGGACCAACTTCGCCGACCCCGTACAGGGATTGGATATCGGAGCGGCCGGACTCTTTGCCGATCAGTTCACCTCCACCCTCACGCCCAAGGCGCGGCACATCGCTACTATCCGGGAGTTTCTTTTCCTGGGTAATACGAGTGATGCGACTGACGGAGCCGTGCCTTATAGAACGTGGTGGAGCGCTTCCCGCGACCCCACCGACATGGACCCGGACGCTCAGACCCAGTCCGATACCGAGGACCGGCCTCAAGCAGGATGGGTACAGCGCATCGTTGGGGGAGTGGAATATGGGCTGCTCTTTCAGCAGACTGCCATCACGAGAATAACCTATGCCGGCGGCGAAACGATTTTTCAGTTCGATTCCATCGACAGGATGCGGGGAACGCCCGTTCCAAATTCAGTGATCGGTCATGGTCGGCTGGTGTTCTTCTGGAGCGACGAAGGCTTCATGTCTAACGACGGGACGCAAAGTTACCCGATAGGCGAAGATCAAGTCGATTCGAAGGTTGCGGCGCAGTTCGACGTTCTGGATGCCTCTGATGTTTCCGCAGCCATCGATCCTCTCAACAAGATCGTTGCATGGCGCATCCCGGGAGTGACTCCGACGATCTTCCTCTACAACTGGGATGACCAAAAATGGGCTGAAATCGAACTTGATGTTGACTTCCTGATCAACAGCACAACGGAAGGGATCACGCTTGAGGGGTTGGATGCGATTGCGCTCGATTCCTCCGCAGATACCACGCTCGACGCCAACGAGGCCGGCGGGCAGACGATCATCTCTGTTGCCGACGAAACTCTGTTCGATGTGGGGAACACGGTGCGGATTACGTTAAATGACGCCACGATTCATCAATCGACCATCGATTCCATTGGAACGGGAACCATTACGATTGCCGATGCTCTACCGAGCGCGGCAGACAGCGGAAACCGTTGTGTCCGCACTTCCCTAGACGCGCTTGTCCCCTCCTTGGATTCGGCACAGTGGAAGGGTGGGGGGCTCAATTTCGGAGCTTACAGCACGGACCACAAGCTGGGAAGCTTCGACGGTTCAACCTTGACGGCCACACTGGAAACGATGGAGACCGAACTCAACCCGGGACAGTTGAGCAAGCTCACCAAGCTCCGGCCATTGGTCGATGGGGGTACGATTACGGCGGCGGTCGCCGGAAGGAAATCTCTGCAAGATCCAGTGGTCTACGATGTAGCGGCCGCCGTCGATGCTATCGGTGAGATCGGGGCATTGAACGAATCCCGCTATCATAGGATTCGGGTAAACATCACGGGGACCTGGGAACATGCCCAGGGTGTGCAGGCTCTTTCAAGCCAGAGCGGCGAGAAATAGTGGCTATATCGAGTCCGAGAAAGTCGGCGCGAAACTTTCGGATTGCTCCCGAAGCGTTCTATGGCGATCTCGACCAACTCCTGAAAGGGGAAGACCCGAAGCCTGTTTTTCGGCAGTTGTTCGAATGGATGCGCCAGATCGCGGAAGTGGGAAACCGCACCCAAGCAGGGAAGACGAACAACCTCGGGACTCTGACCCTGACGATCAACGTCGCCAGCACGACGCTTAACGACAGACGCATCGGAGCCAAGAGCATCGTTCATTTCCACCCGACGACGGCAACCGCC
>JBPCVQ010000446.1:0-28574 GCA_051010395.1 Geminicoccaceae bacterium
TAGTTCACCTCGAAATATCGGTGGTGAAGATAATGCGCGAAATAGGGAAGGTGAACGCTCTTGCCGTTGCCCGTTACCACACGATCGAAGCCTGTATGCCCCTGTGCTGGAGAAAGGCCTGCCAGTAATCCGACGTTCAGCATATGGATCGGATGGGAGGGCAGAACGAAGTAGATGAGAAAGCCCGAGAAATAGAGCAGATGCTCGATCGGGTGCATCGACAAGCCGGACCATGGGCCGGGATTGGTGTTGCGGTGGTGAAGCTTGTGCGCGGCTTTATAGAGTGGTGGCCAGTGAAGCAGCCTGTGAACACAGTAGAAATGGAACTCGTGCAATAGCGGCACGAGCAACCAGAGCGCCAGGAACCAGATGGGGTGTTCGGCGATCGCAAGTTGCGCCACATAGCCGTTGGCATAGAGCCAAAGTGCCAGAACTTCCCAGGCCGTCCAGATCGGTACGCCGCTTACCAGTGACCAGAATATATTGTCCTTGGTCTGATCGTTGAACGTAAAACTCGACTTGGGCTCGTCAGGCCAACGGCGGTTGTATTTGAACGATGTGTCCTGAGCTCTTCGAAGATACAGCCAGTAATGCTGGCCGCCGACGATAGCGATGTGAAGGCCAAGATTACGCAGCAGGATCAGCCCGATCCAATCAGCGGAAAGCGTTTGTAGCTGCTCGACCGAGGGCGTCAGGAAAAACCAGACGAGGGCGGCAAGGGCCGCATAGGATACGGTCCAGGGAAAGAGGTATCCCGGCAACCATTTCGCGATCCCGACGAGCTGTGGCGGCCAGACGAAGACGGCCGGGTATTTGATCCGATCATTGGGTGTCCAGTTGCCCCGTTTGTCTTCGACACCCCATTTTGTGTCGTCCATGTCGGTTTCCCCCCCCTCATGGATCAGTCTCGATTGGCAGCACCCCATTTGGCGGCGCCGATCAAACCTGAGTCTGCGCCCAAGAGCGCCGGCTCGATCGCAAAATCCTTGTCAGGCCCGACGGCCTTGCTGACGCGATCAAGGTAACCCGGAGTGAGCCCGACACCGCCGCCGATCACGACCAGGCCGGCGTCGACGATCATGTCGAGCTGATCGAGCAGCTTCGCAGTCGCCCTGGCCGACCCGTCGATGATTGGCATCAGTTCTGGTGTACGGTCGAGTTGGTCAAAGACCCACTTCGCGTCGACGGGGCGCTTCATTAACGCGCTGGCCTGTTCTGCGATCGCGCGTCCGGAGGCCAGGGCTTCGGCGCAGCCATGACGTCCGCAGCCGCAAAGGGGACCTGATGCGACGCTGACATGGCCGACATGTCCGGCTTTGCCGGCAGCGCCCAGAACCGGCCTCCCGTGGATCACCAAGCCGCCGCCGACACCGGTCGAGATGGTCAAATAGATCATCGATGACGGCCGCGGCTCTCTCGCCATGCATTCACCCCAGCAGGCGGCGACGGCGTCGTTGAGAAGGCGGTAGGCCTTGCCGGTTCCGAAGTGTTCCGCCAGCTGCCGTTGCAGGGGATAGCCATGCCAGTTCGAGATGAGGTTCTTGTTCACGGCGACGACACGACCATCCCGGACCACGCCGGTGACCGCCGCTGAAATCACCGTGGCTTCGGCGATCCAGCCGTCGCAAAGGTCGACGAGCGCCGCGATCAAGGCGTCGGGATCGTCACCTGGAGTAGGCGCCGTTCGCCGCTCGACGATCTCGCCCTGGCTGACCCTGGCCGCCGCCAATTTGGTTCCGCCGATGTCGAGCGCTATGTCCATGACAGGACCTTCCGTATCATGTTTGCTGCCCAACCGCGTCGACGAACCAGCCGGTGATGTGCTCCTGGCGTGTGACCGCCGATCCGACCGTGACACACCAGGCTCCTCGTTCTATCGCTGCCCGGGCCTGCTCGGGCGTTCGAATGCGCCCCTCCGCCATCACACAGAAACCCTCCTCGTTCATGGCCTCGACGAGGTGTAGATCGGGGGCGACCGGCTCGACGCCCCCGGTGTAGCCTGACAAGGTCGTGCCGATGATCTCGCAGCCGAGATCACGAGCAGCGCAGCCGTCTTTGAGCGAGGCGCAGTCCGCCATCACGAAGCAGCTGAGTTCTTTGGCCCGCGCCACCAATGCCTTCAAACCGCAGGGCCGCGCCCGGTCCGTCGCGTCGATGGCGATGATATCCGCGCCGGCGTTGGCGAGCGCTTCCACGTCCTCGATCAACGGGGTGATCCTGACGTCGCTGTCCTCAAGGTCCCGCTTGATCAGGCCGATCAGCGGCGCATTGGTTCGAGATCGAACCATGGCGACCCGCCTCGCTCCTTCGATGCGCAAACCGGCACTGCCGCCATCCAATGTTGCAAGGGCCATGGCGACCACGATGTCATCGACGTCCATCGGGCCATCGGTGACCGGTTGGCAGGACACGATGATTCCCTGATGTAGCTTTGCCTTCATCGATGCGAAACGAGCTGTTGGTGCGACCATGACCTATCGACCTCGTGCCGTCGGCCGGCGGACACTCTCGATCTCGAATTTATAACGGTCGCCGCGATAGACCGAACGCACATGCTCGATGATACGCTGATCAGTCGACCAGCTGGTCCGCTCGAACAGCAAGGCGGGGCTGAGATGCGGGAACTCTAAAAGCGTTGATGCTTCCTCGTCCGTTACCGTCGCTTCGATCGTCTGATGGGTGCCGACGATCGACCTGCCATAGCGTGATGCCAGGATTTCATAAAATGATCGATCCTCCAATTCCTTTCCCTCCAGACCGGGCACGAGATCACAGGGCGTGCTGAGTGTTTCGAGTGCCATGGGAAGGCCATCGGCGAGCCGCAGACGCTTGATCGTGATGATGTCCTCCGCCGGTGAGATTTTCAGATAACCGCCGAGCCGCGCACCGGCCCTGGCCACCGTGCTCGCGACCACACGACTGGATGGTTCGAGGCCACGTTGGCGCATATCCTCGGTGAAGGAGGTCACGCGGAACTGCTTGGTGATCTTCGGTGCCGCAACGAACGTGCCGGCGCCGAGACGTCGGTCGAGATGGCCATCTCTCGCCAGGTCGTCGAGGCCGCGGCGGAGCGTTTCGCGGGCGATATCAAAGTCGGCGCTGAGCTTGCGTTCCGGCGGCAGGCGCTCGCCCGGCGCCATGCCGTCGACCATCTCCAGGATGCGTTTTCGAGCATGCTTGTACTTGGCGAAGTCGACGGCGTGGTTCTGTCTCGACACGGTTGACGATCTCTCCTGCTTGGTTGCCGGCATGGTGGCCCTATCCCTTCACCGCACCACTCAGCATGGATTTGCCGATATAGGGGTAAGCGAAAATGCCGAGAACCAGCGGCGGCAGAACACCCAGCACCATGGCGGCCGCGGTCTGTCCCCATTTTACGCCGTAAGAGGTGACGAAGAAGGTGGCGCCGACCGTGACCGGGACGGCGTCTCTGGTCGAGAGGATCAACCCGAACAGGAACTCGTTCCAGCTGTAGATGAAGCTGAGCATCGCCACCGCCAGAAGGATCGGCATGGCGACGGGGGTGATGATCGAGATCAGAATGCGGAAGCTTGTGGCACCGTCGACCCTGGCTGCTTCGTCGAGCTCGTTCGGGATGTCCTGGAGGAAACCGACCAGCATAACCAGAGCCAGCGGAATGTTGATGATCGCGGCGACCAGGCCGAGACCGAGCTTAGTGTCGAGCAGGCCGAAAAATTGGTACATGAAATAGAACGGTATCGCGAAGATGATTAGCGGCAGGGCGCGGATGTTGGTCACGATTGGCAGCAGCCAGGAAGCACCGGTTCTGAACCGGACGATGGCATAGGCAGCGGGCAGACAGAGCGCTATCGCAAGGCTGGTTCCGATGAACGCGATCACTACGCTGTTCCAGATATTTTTCAGATAGTCCGTGCTGCCGCCGAATAGAACTTCGCGGTAGTGATCCAGGGTTGGGGTGAAAATCCAGGCCGGCGGGAAGGCGTTGATGGCGGCCGTCGTCTTGAACGAGGTGACGAAGGTCGCCAGGATCGGGAGGTTCAACAGTAAGGCGGCCAGGATGAAGACGACCCAGCGCCAGCCTCGGATGAAGCGTAAGGCGACAGTCCTCAATGCGCCCGACACCTCACGCCTCCCGCAGGATCAGCCGCATGGCGGCATACAGCAATGCGACGGCCATAATTAACAAAAGAATCGAGACCGCAACCGCCTCGCCAAGCGCGTTCTGATTGAAGAACAGCTTGTAGATATAGATGCTGATCGACGTCGTCTTGTTGCCGGGGCCGCCGCCGGTGAGCACGAAGATGTGGTCGAACACGCGAAAACTGTCGATGAACCGAATGAAAGCGGCGATGACGATCGCAGGCTTCATCATCGGCAGCTCGATGAACCAGATCATCTGCCATCCACTGACGCCATCGATGCTGGCCGCCTCTTCAATCGTTGACGGGATTGCCTGGCGCGCGGTCAGGAGGATTAGAAAGGCGAACGGAGTCCATTGCAGAACCTCGATCGCCACGACGGTGGCATAGACATTCTCGGGCCCGAGAAAGTTCACGTAGATCCCGACGACTTCCAGATAGAGCGGCACCAATCCAACGAACTCGTTCAGGACGAGCCGATACATGACGCCCATCAGGGCAGGGGAGATCATCATCGGCAGCATCAGGAAGGCGGTCAGCCAGGGGCGTTTGAGCAGGAGGGGATGCAAGCTGAGAACCAGCGCCAAAGCGAGGCCGACCTCGAGGCCTGTGCAGATCAGCGCGAACTGCAGGGAAAACCCCATGGCCTGCCACAGTTTCGCTGAGGCGATCTGGGCGGCGAAATTATCCAGGCCTATGAAGTTGGCGTCCCGTATGGTCTGAAAGGTGACGTCGCTGACGCTGTACCAGAGATTGGCGAGCGCCGGGAAACCGAGCATGACCATGAGGAACAGGCAAAGCCCAGCGAGCAGCAGCCTGGCATCGCGCCGTTCCTCGGATCGTAATGTCGTTGCTGCCGACCTTCGATCTCCCGCTCGCTGCGCCTGCGCCAAAGACGCTGACGCAGCGATGTTTTCCGTCACGAGACGGAGCCTACTTAGAGAAAATCTCAGTCATGTCAGCTTCGACCTGACCAAGCGCGTCGTCGATCGACTTCTCGCCCGCCCAGTAGCCCGTAAAATTCTCGGCCATGATCTCGTAGATCCGAAGCGCATGCTCGCCGGCACCACCGTTCATCACGAACCCGTATTCGGCGGCATGCTCGCCCATCAATACCATGTCGGGCCGATCCTCGGCGACGGCGGCCATGATCTCGTCGGTGACCGGAGGTGCACCGCCAAGTTCTGCGTAGAGCGTGTTCGCTTCCTTGCTGGTTGCGAGCCAACGGAGGAATTTCTTGGCATCCTCCTTATTCTCGGAGGCGGTATTGATGCCGAGCCCAAGACTGTGGAAATGGGTCTTTCGACCTTCCGGTCCCTCGGGCTGACGGGTCACCGCAAACTTGCCGGCCACCTCGGGGTTCTGCTCGGGATCGTTCAATTCCGGAACCGCGGCGTTCCACTGGATCATGAAGGCCACCTGCCCTGATCCAAAGGCGCCATTGGCCTCGCCATATTCGAAGCTGGAACTGGAGCCCGGTGTCGCACCGTTGTCGGTGATGGTCTTGAAGATCTCGAGTCCCTGGCGGAAGGCATCGCTGTCGACGGTGAGGTTACCGTCCGCATCGCGCCAGTCACCGCCATGGCTCGCTGCCGTCGATTGCCAGATCATGATGTTGAACAGCAGGTTCTTCATCTGCAGCACCGTGCCGAAACGGGTCGGGCTGTCGGGATTGATCGAGCGGGTGAAGAACATCGCAGTGGCGATATAGTCGTCCCACGTCCACTCGGAGGGAGGCTTCGGCGACATCTTCGTGCCCAGGCGTTCTTCTGAAATTTCTTCGTAACGCGTCTTCCAGGCGTCTTCGCTCAAGAGCTGATTGATGTAGTCTTCGCGGTAGTAGAGGAAGTGCAGGCTGAGATCGTTAGGTACGCCATAAACGTTGCCATCGAACGTTTGGGTCGCGATCGCATTCGCAGGAAAGACTTTGTAGACCTCGTCGTCGATCAGGTCGTTGAGCGAGTCCATGAAGGGGGCGTATCGGCCGATGTCGTAAGTCGAGGTCAGCATGACGTCGAATTCGGTCGATCCGGCGGCCGCGTCTGCCAGCATCTTCTCCTTGAAACCCTGTCTGCTGAAATAGATGACGGACGCCTCGCTGCCGTCGGTCTGCCCCTGAGTCTCGTTGTAAAGGTCGATAACCTCGCGCATCGCCTTCTCGGGATCGCCACCGGGCCAGGCCAAAATTGTGATATCTGCGTTCGCCGCTGTCGGTATCAGGGCGGCAAGGCACAATGCCGAAACCATCGTCGCGCGCCGAAGAGATGGCATGATCGTCCTCCCTCTTTTCACTCGCTTCCGGATCGATCACTTTCGACCAACCAGGCGGTGACTCTTCCTTGGAGCGAGCAGCCAGGAAGCGCTGTTTGATCTTATTGGTCTATACCAATTAGTACGCTAAAATTGGAGCGACCGGCTGTCAATCGCATTATGCGTTTGTGTTCCAGGACATGGATCGCGGCCGGCACCGCTTAGGCGATGAGGGCGATGCCGAAGGGGCTCGGATTAGCCGGATCAAGAATTAAGACATGGGCTAATAGCCCTCCGGGATCTGAATTTTGCTGTACGCCTTGCCGTAGCGGGCTTCGATGCGACGCTGTACGATATCCCAAAGGGTGGTCAGGATCAGATAGTAGATCGCGGCGACGGCGAAGAGTTCGAGCACCAGGAACTTTTCCTGGATCAGGATTTGGGTGCGCCGGAGCAGTTCCTCCATCGAGATGACCGAAGTGACCGAGGTGGTCTTCAAGAGCCCGTTCACGCTATTGCCGAGCGGCGGGATGATGATGCGGGTTGCCTGCGGCATGACCACGTAGCGCATCACTTGCGCGTTGGTGAAACCAAGTGCCTTGCCGGCATTGCTTTGACCTTCGGACACTGAGAGAATGCCGGAGCGGACGATCTCGGCGAGATAGGCTGCCTCGTTCAGGATGAGGCCGAGCAGGGCGGCTTCGAGCACACTGAAGCGCACCCCGATCGCAAGCGGCAGGCCAGTGTAGATGATCAGGAGTTGCACCAAGAGCGGTGTACCGCGGAACAGCCAGATATAGGCCTGAGCGATCGCCGAGACCGGGCGGAGCGGCGACATGCGCATTAGCGCGAGCGCCACACCGAGAACCAGCCCGCCGATGATCGCCGCCACCGTCAGGCCAAGGGTGGTCAGTACGCCATAGAATAGAAACTCATTCGAGAGGTAGTCGAAAAAACCACCCCAATCCCAAACTTGCTTGTTCATTGGCAGCGTCCGCCCGGGCCTGACTTGCCTGAGCCGGCTTGAAGAGGGGCCCCGCTTCGTCAGGCGAGCACCCGTCTAGTAACTGAGGCGGCCGTGCCGCCGCCATTCAGCTGCTCGGGCCGCGGATCTCCAAGGGCTCGGTGTTGGCAAGGATGCCGTACTCGTCGAGCAGGGCTTTATAGCTGCCGTCCTCCATCATCTCGTTCAGCACGCCGAGCACCGCGTTGGCCAACTCCTCGTTCGCCATCGCGAGTGCCACCGGCGTTGCGAACATACCGGAGATAGCGCGATCGAATTCCCCGCGGGAAGCATAGTCGGCGGCGGTGGAATCGATGCTGACCGTTGCGTCGGTCTGGCCGGCGCGGAGAGCCTGGTAGGCGGTGGCGAAGTTATCGAAGGTCTGGACGTTGATCGCCTCCAGACCTTTGGCCTGCAGCTCCTCGTCCAGGAGCTTGATCTTGGCCTCCTCGAACCCGCCGATCTCGACGCCTACCGCCTTGCCGGCGAGATCTTCCGGTGCCGCGATTCCTGCGGGGTTGCCTGTTGGCACCGAGATGCTGATCGCCTGTGACTCATAAGGGATCATCTGCATCATTGCAGCGCGTTCTTCGGTCCAAAAAATGCCGGTGTTGATCACGTCCCAGCGACCGGCCTGGAGGCCTGGAATCATCGCCGAGAACTCGATGCGGATGTAGTCGGGTTCGAGGCAGAGCCGCTTGGCAACCTCGTCGCCCAGTGTGATGCGCATGCCTTTGAGAATGCCGTCGCTGTCCACGAATTGCATAGGCGGCAGGGTTGGATTGGTCGACATGGTGAGCTTGCCCGGAGTGATGAGTGCGTCGTCGGAGACTCTCGGCTCGCAATCCTGCGCCTGGATGGCCGTCGTGCTAATCGTCAGGAGCATTGCGGTCCCGAGGATTCTCGCGGTCATTGTGCTGCTTGATTGGCAAGGCATGTCGTTTCTCCCCTTTTTCTTCATTGTCGTTAGTTCGTGTCAGCGAGCAGGCCAAGGCCTCCTAACGCTTCAGCAAGCTCTTTGCGTTCATGCTCCGGCAAGGGCAGCCGTGGCGCCCGTGGTTCGCCCACTGGCATGTCCATCATGGCAAGCGCCGCCTTGCTCGCCGAGACGTAACGATGTCCACCGACCCAGCGGACGATCGGCAGGATTTTTTTGTACAAGGCCAACGCCGCCTCGCGGTCGCCGTGATCGGCGACCAGCTCGAACAGTCTCGCAGACTGCTGCGGTACGATATTCGAGCAGACCGCGACCCAGCCCTCGGCTCCGAGCCAGAACGACTCATAGCCGAGAATGCCGGCGAACACGGTCAGGCGACCATCGCAACACTCGAGAATATCGCGAACGCGTGTCACCTCCAGCGTCGATTCCTTGACCATCGTCACGGCATCGATCTGGCTTAAACGTGCGAGCATCGATGGCAGCAGATCGACATTGGCGGTCGCCGGGTTGTTGTAGACCATGATCGGTACAGAGATTGCCTCACCGATCCGGCGATAATGTTCGAACAACTCGTCTTCGGTTGGCGTCGAATAGAAGGGCGGGATGATCATCACACCGTCGGCGCCCATGGCCTCCGCTTCGTGCGAGAGCTCGATCGCATCGAAGGTGGCTTCCATTCCGGTACCGATCAGCACGGGTACTCGCCCACGGGCTTCGGTGACACAGATTTCAGTGACCTGCTGACGTTCTTCGCGACTGATCGACAGGAACTCGCCGGTGCTGCCGAGCGGGATCAGGCCGTGAATACCCTGCTCGATCTGCCAGTTGACCAAGCGCTTCAACACATCGGTATCGACCGCTGATCCATCCGACGTAAAGGGCGTTACCAGAACGGTATAGGTGCCACGAAACTGGCCCATGCGCGATCCGCCTCCCTCTTGCTTAGTATCGATACTACATAGAATACTCGCCTTGTACACGATCAAGACAAGGAGCTTTCGCCTGTTCCGCCTCTCATCGCCGTCTGCCGGATCGCCCCTGACATGACGCCCATGGTGCCAAAGCCATGCGCTTGAAGCGAAAAGGCGTAAGGCAGGTTGGCGATCCGACCACCTTTACCTTCGATGGAAGGGCGATCGATGCGATCGCCGGCGAGAGCATCGCGAGCGCGCTCGCCGCCAGTGGAATATTCGGCCTGCGCGAAGCGAGATCGGCGGTTGGAGATCTCCCCGCCGATCGTCGTGGTCTCTATTGCGGCATGGGGGCTTGTTTCGAATGCGTCGTGACCATCGACGGCCGCGTCGGACAGCGCGCCTGTCTCGCTAAAGTCGAAGGGGGCGAGCAGGTGCATTCGGTTTTGCCATCCGGTGCGCCGAACGAACCACTTCGACCTCTCGGTGCCTTGCCGACGCGGGCCACACTACGAGAACGTGAGATCGACATTCTGGTGATCGGTGCCGGTTCGGCCGGGCTGTCGGCGGCACTGGCTGCGCGGCGAAGTGGTGCTGCTGTCGTTGTGCTCGACGAGCGAAGCGAAAGCGGTGGACAATATTACAAGCCAATCGCCGCTTCCCATCAGGCAGCGAAGCCGATCGATCGCCAATTTCGAGACGGCAGCGCCCTTCTTTCCAAGGCTCGGGACGCTGGCGTAGAGATCTTGCAAAACGCTTCCGTATTCGGTGCCTTTTCACGTGACGAAGTCCTGGCGCTGATCGATGGCGAAGCGATCGTTCTCCGGCCACGCCGCCTCATACTCGCGACCGGCGCATTCGAGCGCCCGATGCCGATGCCTGGCTGGACGTTGCCTGGCGTGATGACGACCGGCGCCGTGCAGACACTCGCGCGCAGCCACCAGGTAGCACCTGGAGGCAAAGTCGTGGTCACCGGCAATGGTCCACTGAACTTTCAGCTGGCGGCTGATCTCGTGGCCACAGGAGTTGAGGTCGTCGCCGTGATCGAGAGTGCCAGGAGGCCGGGACCGCAAGGCTTCGGAACTCTTCTCCGAGCCTGCGGCGCGGATGCGCGCGGCATGGCAATTGGCTTCGGTTATCTGCTGAGACTGAAAAGGGCAGGGGTCCCAATCTTCTGGTCGCATCAGGTGGTTGCTGCCCACGGCGCGGATCGTGTCGAAGCCATCGAGATCGCTCCGACCGACGAAGATGGCCGACCTGTGTCCCATCGACGCGAACGTCTTGATGCCGATGCGGTTTGTGTCGGCTACGGCTTCATCGCATCAACGGAAATCGCAAGAGCGCTTGGATGTCGGATGCAATTCGATCGACGCCATCTTGGCACGCTTGCTGTCGAGGTATCCGCAAAGGGTGCGACCAGCATCGAAGGCGTGTTTGCGATTGGCGACGGTGCCAGGGTCGGCGGCGTCGCCGTGGCCATCGCAGAAGGCGTGATCGCTGGTGTTGCAGCCGCTACGGAAATTGGCTTCCAATCGAAGGGAGATGATGATGTAGTCGACGCTAAAAGGCGTTTGAAAAAGGCGAACAGCTTTCAGGGCGCGCTCTGGAAGTTGTTTCAGGCACCAGCCGTTTCCCTTGATCATCTGACCGACGACACCATGATCTGTCGATGCGAAAATCTTGATCTTGGCACGATTAAGAAGGAGATCACCGCGGGCCCAGTGAGTCTGGCCGTTTTGAAGCGCCGCTTGCGCCTCGGCATGGGCCACTGTCAGGGACGCTATTGCATACCCGTCGTATCCAACCTGCTCACGAAAATGTACGGCCCGTCGTTGCCAGCGACAGCACCGCGCTTGCCTGTGAAGCCGTTTCCTGTAGTCGCGCTTGCGATCGAGAAGCGAGAGTGGGGCGGGCATCAGCGCGCCGGGTCGCCGGATTTGTCTAGACCAAATCCAGAACCACCATTCGGTCGGGAAGAAGCCGATATCGTCGTTATTGGCGGCGGCGTAGTCGGCGCCTGTCTTGCCCATGAGTTGGCGATGCGCGGGCAGGACGTTCTCGTGGTCGAGCGCGACGACGTCAATCTTCAGGCTTCTGGCGCCAATGCCGGTAGCCTTCATGTGCAACTCCTATCATTCGACTTCGGTGACAAGGCGGAAGCAGGTGGCGGTCCGGCGGCGGCCACGCTGCCGCTCGGCCCCTGGGCTGTATCCCTTTGGGAGGAGCTTGCGGAAGCCTGTTGCCACGATTTCGAGATCAGGATCACCGGAGGCCTGATGGTCGCGGAGAGCGAGGCCGGCCTGAAATTTTTGGGCGAGAAAGCAGCCTTGGAACGGCGCTGTGGATTAGAGGCTGAGATTCTCGATCGCCACGACCTTCAGAAGCTGGCGCCGGCACTGACCGACATGTTGGTCGGAGCGGAATACTCGCCGCGTGAAGGCAAGATCAATCCGTTGCTCGCGACCTACAGTGTCATGCGACGCGCCCAGTCGCTGGGCGCGCGATTATTGTGCAGCACAAATGTCGAAGCGTTGGAGGAGGTCGGTGGCGGCTGGCTGATCCATACGAATCGAGGCAGGATCCGGGCGGGGCGCGTGATCAACGCGTCCGGGCCTTGGGCTCGAACGGTGGGTGCGATGGCAGGGCTGGACGTGCCCGTCTACAGCGCACCGCTGCAGATGATCGTCACCGATCGCGCACCTCCTCTGGTCGAGCAACTCGTCGCTCATGCCGACCGGCATCTCAGCTTGAAGCAGTTGGCCGCAGGCGGTCTCGTAATCGGGGGAGCCTGGCCTGCCGATTACAGTGAACACCGGAACATGAACGTCACCATCCGTGAAAGCATCGAGGGCAATCTCTGGGTGGCAAGGCGCGTGCTTCCAGCCCTTGACGGCCTGCACGTACTGCGCAGCTGGGCAGGTATGAACGTCAACATCGATGGCGCGCCGATCATCGGTGAGGTGCCGGCGACGCCCGGCTTTTTCAACGCGGTCACTTCGAATGGCTATACGCTGGCGCCAGCGATTGCCAGACTGACGGCTGATCTCATCTGCGCAGGGCGAACGGACATCGACATCGGACCCTACCGCCTCGAGCGGTTCGACGCCCGCGGACATTTCGAAGGAACGACGCCATGATCACGCTCGATCGACTGTCGAAAAGCTACGGAGCCTTTCGGGTTCTGAGGGAATGCTCGACCAGGATTGAGAAGGGTGAGGTCGTGGTGATCTGCGGGCCATCGGGATCAGGGAAGTCGACACTGATCAAATGTATCAACGGACTCGAGCCCTTCGATTCCGGCAGCATCCGCGTCGATAATATCGACGTTGGCGATCCATCGACTGACCTCCCGACGCTGCGCGCCAGGATCGGCATGGTCTTCCAGAACTTCGAGCTGTTTCCTCATCTCACCATTCAGGACAATATCGTCATCGCGCAAACTAAGGTGCTTGGCCGGCCATTGGAGGAAGCAAAGGTCAAAGCTACGAGCCTGCTCGGCCGGGTCGGCCTTTCCGACCAGGCATTGAAATTTCCGGCGCATCTTTCAGGCGGCCAGCAGCAGCGTGTGGCGATCGCCCGCGCACTCGCCATGGACCCGATGGCGATGATGTTCGACGAGCCAACCTCGGCGCTTGACCCGGAGATGATCAACGAAGTCCTGGACGCCATGGTTGAACTGGCGGGCGAGGGCATGACAATGCTCTGCGTCACGCACGAGATGGGCTTCGCGCGAAAAGTCGCCGACAGGGTGATTTTCATGGACAATGGTGAGATCGTTGAAGATTGCGGCAAGGAAGCATTCTTCACCGAAGATCGAAGTGAGCGGGCACAGCAGTTTCTTGCCAAGATCCTGCCACATTAGGGAGCAGACGATGACGGCGACCGCCTCTTTCGATGCGATCATCGCCGCAGGCAAAGCCCTTGAACGCGGAAGCCTCGATCTCCTCGGCCGATTGATCGGTGCGACCAGGGAAGGGCGGCAGGCGATCGATGCCATCATCGAACACGCCATGCAGAGCGCAAGGTGCGCCGTCGAGCGTTTCGATTACGATCCGAAGGCCGTGCCGCTCGTCGATGAGTTCGCTGCCAGCCCCGTCGTCAGCGGAACGACGGAAACATGTCTCGTTGCACGATTGGCCGGAAGGGGTGAAGGACGGAGCCTGCTGCTCTTTGCTCATCCGGATCCCGAAATCCCGGAGGACACGCATGGCTGGCGGAACGATCCGTTCCAGCCGACCCTCGAAAATGGCCGCCTGTTCGGCTGGGGTGTCGCCGATGATCTGGCCGGTATCGCCATGCTGATCCAATGTGTGCAGCTTCTGCACGGTGTTGGCTGTCGACTGCGCGGCGACCTCGTTCTCGTCGCTGCACCCAGCAAGAAACATCGGCGCGGTATTGCTGCGGCACTTCATCGTGGCATTGCTGCAGACGCGGCGGTCTATCTGCATCCTGCCGAATCCGGCCGTGGGCTCGATGAGATCAAGGCCTATGCTCCAGGTCAGCTTGAATTCGCGATTACCGTCGAAGGACGGGAGCCGGAAACGGCCGAGCCTGCCCACACCGCCTTCGCACATCGAGCGGTCAACCCGTTCGACAAGGCAATGCTGATCGCTTCGGCCCTGAAAGTCGTCGGCGAGGATCGGGGACGGCGTTTTTGTCATCCAACGATCGAGACCGCCATCGGCCGCTCCACCAATCTGATGCTCACCCACTGCGATTTCGGCTCGGCCGGCAAACTCAGCCGGATATCACCCTCATGCCGCCTTGGCGGCGCCATGACCTTGGTTCCGGGCGAATGCCTGGAGGATGTCATGGCTGCCGTCGACCAAGCCGTTTGTGCGGTCGCAGGTCGCGACGACTGGCTCCGCGACCACCCGCCGGCGATCGACTGGCTCTCCGGTGTGAGCGCCGCCGAGACGGACGAAACATCCGACCTCTACCAGCTGGTTGCCGGCATACTTCGCGAGACCGGCGCATCGCCGAGGGTCAATCCGCTGCACACTTCGAGCGACATCCGCAATCCCATCGTGCAGGGAGGGATGCCGACGATCGGATTCGGTCCGCTTTGCGGCGGTCTGACGATGGCTGGCGGGAACGATGAGTGGGTCGATGTCGCTGACTATCATCGAGCGATCGTGGCGACGGCGTTGATAATCACCCAATGGTGCGGTGTGATCGAGCTCTGACGCTCAACTGCGAAAATCGTTAGGATCAATATTGGTCGAGATCAACATTGAGTGCGATCAGGCAAAAGAGTGATGAGATCGGAACGAGAAACTGGTCAACTTGCGCCTCTCATCCTTTCTAACCGATCGAAATATGGTACACGTCGAAGGACAAAGTTCGAGTTCACTGTTTGACGTATTAGAAGATTGGAACATCCATTTTAAGAGCGTGAGTTTTGATCCAAAAAGGCTGACGTCATGAGGAATACGGTTCCGTAGCAAATTTTTCCGACGGCGTTCCTATTTGAAGGATCAGGGCTTACGCAAGCTGGGCAATGAGCCTCAATGCCCGACTGCTTCATGAGTCAGTTTCAGAGCGCCGGGAGACCGGCAGGAGATAGACGGTACAAGTCCGTTGCAGTGAAGGAGTAGCGATCCACACTGGCCCTTAGTCATGCGTCGGTCGTTGTGAGGCGGCAGGCGAAGCGTTGGCAAGGGAGCGTGCAGGCCAGCCGTTAAGTGGCGAAACGATCACTAATCAGGGTGCCGATGTTTGTGAAGCAACAGAAGGCAACATGTCCACGGCCGTGAGCGCGAGGCTGTGGGCGACCCAGCAACGTCTGAGAACCCTAGCATGTTTTGTATGGGAACCGGGAGGTCTCCATTATCGTCCTGGGAGCCGTTTTCAGGGCCGCATCGGGAAGGCCGGAAGTCATAGCCGATGATGAATGATATGGAGAAGTCTGACCCACCGATATTACCGACGAAAAAAGCGGGGCAAACCGTGGCGGAGTTGGCGTTGAGTCGACATCCTGAGAAGACCCGTCTTATCGAGTTCGGCAAGGTTGCTGCCAAACGTTGGGCAAGTCGGGGCGAGGGCAAGCCCGAGACGTTCAGTTTTCTTGGCTTCCAACACTATTGTGGGGTCAAGAGGTTTGGACGCGGCTTCCAACTTGGGAGAAAGATTGAGGGCAAGCGAATGCGGTCAAAGCTGCGCGAGATTAAGGAAGAACTCTGCCGACGCAGGCATGCATCGATCGATGAGCAAGGGCATTGGCTTGGCATGGTGGTGAGAGGCTACTTCGCCTATTTTGCCATGCTGACCAACTCTCGAGCCCTCTTCGCCTTCCGCCAACGGGGTAGTATGCTCTGGCTTCATAGCCTCAGGCGACGGAGCCAGCGGCACCGCTTACCATGGACGCGGATGCGAATATTGGTCGATCGCTGCCTGCCGTCGGCGCGTATTTTGCACCCGTGGCCTGAGCGACGGTTTCTACCGCGAAAAGGCCGACATGTCCCCAATGAAGTGATCCTTTTCGCCGTCTTTTTCTATGTCCGCTATGCCGTTTCCTATCATGATCTGGAAGAGATCATGCAGGAACGGGGGCGTCGATGTTGATCATGCGACGCTGAACCGATGGGTCATTGAATTCGGTCTGTTGCTGGCCGAAGAAGCCCAGAAATGCAAGCAACAGACCGCGTCCTCGTCGCGGATGGACGAGACATATACGAATGTCGAAGGGCGGTGGACGTATCTGTATCGCGCTGTCGACAAGGTCAGCAAAACCCTTGACTTCATGCTGTCCGAACAGCGGGACGAAGCCGCTGCCGAGGTATTTTTCAGGCAGTCCGTCGGCAACAATGGCGTACCCGACAAAGTGGTGATCGACAAAAGTGGCGCCAATCAGGCCCGTTTGCTGAACATCAATCTGCTCTTGTTCTTCCTCGGCTTTTGGCCGCTGATCGAGATTCTTCAGGTCAAATATTTGCATAACATGGTCGAGCAGGATCATCGCTTTATCAAGAAGTTCACCAAGCCGATGAAAGGCTTCAAGGCCTTCCACTCAGCGGCGGCGACCCTGCAAGGCATCGAAGTCGCCCACATGATCCGGAAATGACAGGTTGGGCAGTCTGGGCTGCCACCTTTCCAGAAATTTGCGATCCTCGCTGGATAGATGTGTCCGGTATCAAGCCATATCCTGGCCTCAAACAAATTTGCGGCGGAATCTCCCAATCACCAACCAAGCAACGTTTATCAGTTCACGTTTTCTGTCTACATGGTGATGCCTCGCCGTGACTTAATCAGCTCTTCGATCCGTTCGAGCGATTGCAATATGGCAGCATTGGCCTGTAGAGCGGCATCACTATTCGCCTCTTGCTTCGTCAGATTTTGCTCGATATCAGCCAGCTGATCGGGGAATGCCGAGACCAAGACGCTATTGGCATCGAAGCAGTTGGTCAAAGCGCCGATCAGGTCCTCTTGGCCGCCCATGTCAACAGCCTGTCCGCGAACCGATCCGAGGGCTATCACGCAGAGCGCAAGGGCGATCGCCACCAGAGCGGCCGAGGCCGCATGAAGCTCGAAACGACGGAGTGACGCCAGTATTGCCTGCGCGCTGACAAGGCACTTGTGCATGTCCATTATTCATTCGTATCGCGTTCTCAGCGACACTTCCCTGTTATCGTTGTTAACGGTCGCCCCCTGCCTGTACGACACGGTAGACGCAGCACCGAAGCCCGCTGATCTCGTTGCTATCGAGTGCTGAGCATCGCCAAGTATCTTTGGCTTTCAGACAGGCCTTTTGCTTATTGACCATCGAAATGCATGACAGACTGTCGCGAAGCAAACCGACGGCTGTCTGGCGATCTTCGAGTGGCGGGGGATGAGCAACGATGGTCATAGGCCAGCTTGCGTTATTCATGATCGACGACATCAAGAGCATGATCACCTAGCTCGTTTGGCTTGAAGCTCGTGGTGGTGCTCGCCCTTAGTTGCATGGCGGGACAGGCGTAGTCGCTCCTGATCATTGCCGCGGCGCTCGATACCTTCCGGTGTTGCCCGCGTGGTAGAGTCGGCCGGCACCCTGGGCAGTGAGCCGCAACGGCCCTCCGGTCGGCGGTTATAAGCACCACACCAATCGTCAGGGTCGACGGTCGGCCAGGCGCTTTCGAAATCGAGCGTTCTACCGGTTTTGATCGCCGCAGTTATGGGCGGCGAGTGTCTACACTCGCCGTCATTCGCGGCAAAGAAGGCACAGTATTTGCAGTGTCCTATCGATTGCCTTCGTCTCATGCTTCTCTCCCTATTTTATGGATTGATCAATCAATCTCCGCAAACTCGGCTTCGCCATCCTTATCCCAGCATGGCAGGTTCTTTTCCTGTCCCAACCGATGCTGACAAACCAGCCAATCGGGCATCGCCCCTTTGTCAGCAACATGCGTCGGGACGGTCTTTTTGCTCCTTGCGCTGACAGCGCCGGGAATGATTGGGATTCACGCCGAAACTACCGGGTGGTGACTTGCCGGCCTTTGGCTCGCCATTAAGACCGCCGGCCGGCAAGTCATCGCCGCAAAGGCCGCCTGTTTCGGCCTGGTGCGGCGAACACGGGACGAGAGGCCGCCGCGCCTTCTCGTCATTGATCATGCCAAGCTCTAACAGAGCACTCAGGGCAAAAGTCGGCCTCGCCCAGCTCTGTCGCAATGGCCACGACGACCGCAGATTTTCCTACGCCGATTTTTCTGACGGCGATTTGTATGCGCATTGTTGCGGCTCCAGAGGCATAGCAAGGTACTGGTGGATGTTACGGCGTGGGGTTTTCCGTTTACCAGCGCCGGGGAGGTTCCTGCTTGCGCCATCAGCAAGCATCACAATCACGAAGACCTGAAGCAGATACTATCTCGGCAGGAGAATATGCTATATTTCGGGCGCATGAACCTTGGTTTTGGAAATAGTGAGTTTCTGTAAGCAGTAAGAAAAAGCTTTTCAGAATCGCTCAATAGGTCCTTCTGCCAACGGAAATCCGGCAGGAGATAAATGGCGAGAAACGTTGATGGCAAATAAACAGGCTTTGAATCTGAGCAAGTCCGACTTGATTTACAACCTACCCAACATGGCTATTTTCGCTCACATTGCCGCTACGAACAGTTTTACCCAAGCAGCTCGGGACCTAAATCTCTCCCGATCTAAGGTGAGCAAGGCGGTCATGGGATTGGAAGCATCCTTAGGTGTACGGCTACTCTATCGGACGACGCGTAGCTTGGCGCTGACCGATGAGGGACGGGCCTTCAAGGATAGGTGCATGCAGATGCTCGCAGAGGCCGAGGCAGCTAGCCAAGTGGCATCGTCTGCGCAAGATGAACCACACGGCACACTTACGTTGAGCGTGCCGTTAAACCTTGGTGTCATCGAGCTTGATCGGATGTTGCCGGCATTCGTAAAGCGCTATCCTGACTTGGCCGTCGATGTCCATTTCAGCGAATCGTTCGTTGATGTCGTTGGCGATGGTCGTGATCTGGTCTTGCGCGTTGCCCACGAACTTAGCACCTCGTCGCTGATCTCCCGACGCCTTGCGTCCAGCGAGCTCTACATCGTTGCTTCACCGGAATACTGTTGCGAATATGAGCGCCCTAAGATGTTTCAGGACCTCGTCCATCACAAGTGCATCATCTATAGTGCGACGCCGACCCCCAACCGCTGGTCGATGATCGATCCTGATGGAAGCAGGCGGTATGTCGAGGTTAACGGACCTCTGATAACGAACAGGAGTAATGTCGAGTTGCAAGCCGCGCTCGATGGCATCGGCATCGCCCGTCTACCGGATTTCGTCTGTGGGCCGGATCTTGCTGCCGGCCGTCTGGTCCGTCTACTAGAAGACGTAAATCTACCTTCGCTGGGTGTCTACGCGATCTATCCACAAAGGCAGTATTTGCCAGCGAAAGTCCGTATTTTCGTCGATTTCCTAGTAGAGTATTTCAAGGCATTGCAGCATGGATCAGGAAAATTGGCGACGGAACCCACTGTAACCCACGTCCCATGAGGACATCACATGCACTATCGGCAAAGACGGGATATAAAAAAGCTCCGGATGCATGCAGAGCGAAGGCTGGGGCCGGAGCGAACAAAACATATATAGGCCGAAATTCCTTTATGGTCAATGAATTAGCCTACGATGACACTGCTCTCGAGGCGCTGAGACGCAGCCTCTCCGATGGCCGTTGGAAGCAAGAGCCCTGCCAATTCCTGCCGCCACGAAACCTGCGGCCTTATATTCATCTTGCATTCACTGAAAATTTGATAATTCACGGTCGAGTGCGGAAGAAATCCTGGGAAAACTTGAATGAAACGACCGGGCCTCAGACCAGGAAAGTAGAAGGCTTAAGGCTGAGCACTATAATGAGCAGGCTGCTACTCGATAAGGATCTCTATAAGAACTTGCACAAGGTCACCAAGCAGAGGTCGCCTATCAATCCGAAACGCTACCTGAACAGATGACGATCGACTATTTCGGTGATCACGTCGCCTTCGATGTAGAGGCCTGGCATTGCGAGAATGGATCGACAGCTCGGGCTCGCAATCCGTTTCCTGGTACGGAAGAAGGCTACAAATGAGGTAATCTCAACATCGATGCGGTCACACTGTGAGTTCTGGCGCGCGGTCTTCGGGGTGATCCGTGATCAGCATGCGCCCCGGCGTGTGGGTGATGCATAGCGGCGGACATGCGGCTTCTAGGACATTTTGCGGTGTGACGCCGCATGCCCAAAAGACCGGGACGTCGTCAGGCTCAAACCTCGCGGGCTCGCCCCAGTCGGGTGCATCGAGTTCGCCGATACCGATCTTATCGCCGTCGCCGACATGAACGGGCGTACCATGGGCGTGGTCGAAGCGCGATGTGATCGCGATGGCTTCCGAAACTCGCTCGCTTGGGATGGGGCGCATCGAAACCACCATGGTGCCGTTGAAGGGGCCCGATTCGACCAGCGCCAGGTTGGTTTTGTACATCGACACGGTCGTGTTGGCCTCGATATGCTTCATGGGAATGCCGTCTGCCATCAAGGCGCCCTCGAAGGTGAAGGAACACCCCAGCGCGAAGGCGACCATACCGTCGGTCCAGAGATCGCCGATCTCATGCACTGATTCCGCGAGGAGGCCGTCGCGATAGATGTTGTAGCTCGGTACATCTGTTCGAATATCGATGTCGCCAAGACCGGGCATCCTGGGATTGCCGGGCTTGGAGAGGCCGACAAGCGGGCAGGGTTTGGGGTTGTTGTGGCAGAATTCCAGGAAGTGGTTGGCAAAGCGGCCTTCGAGAACAACCAGGTTGGCCTGCAGCTTTCCGGGCGCGAAGCCGGCTGTCTGCCCTCGATAGTCACCGGCTCGAATAGACTGGCGAATGTCGGCAATCGGACATTCCAACAGGCCATTGGCTGTCATCGGCCGTCCTCCTCTTCAGGCCCCATGATCCTGCCGCAACATGATCTCGCTCGCAACTGAGGACGCATGCTGGGGGTTCCCTTCATTTAAGAACTCTGTCTATCGTCAATGAGGAAACAATAGTTACAAGCAATTGGACGATGTTGCCCCGCAGCTGCTGCGCAGCATCAACCTCAATGCAAGGGAGAGCAGCTGGTGAGACACATCATGGGCGCGGCACTGGCAGGTGCCCTGGCGGTGACGCCTGTCAGTGCCGATGACATCGACACGAAGGAATTTGCTGTCGTCGGCACCTGGGGCAATCTCAGCAACTGGAATGACTATGAGAGTAAGCTTTGGCAGGACATCTTGCCGGATGCTTCAGGTGGTAAGATCTCGGCCAACGCCAAGCCTTACACCGAGCTTGGGCTCTCCGGCTTCGAGGTGGTCAAACTTCTGAAGCTTGGCACCTATGATGCCGTCCATGCGCTGACCACCTATACCAGCCAGGATAGCCCGGCGCTCGAAGGTATCGATCTAGCCGGCGTCTTTCAGGACTTCGATACTTATCGCAAGGCGCTCAAGGCCTATGAGCCGATCATTCGGCGCGAGCTGCGGGACAAATACAATGCCGAGCTGATCATGCTCTACACGTTCCCGAGCCAGCAGCTCTGGTGCAAGCTTGGTGAAGAAGATGACGGCAGCCTTGACAGCCTTGCCGGTAAGAAAATCAGAACCTACTCGACTTCGCTCGGCGACTTCATCGAGGGCCTGGACGCATCGGCCGTGACGCTGGCGTTTGCGGAAGTGGTTCCGGCTCTGCAAAAGGGTGTCGCCGACTGTGGGATCACCGGGACGGGGCCTGCCTATAACGCCAAATGGTGGCAGGTAGTCTCCCACAATATCCAGGTTCGCCTCGGCTATGCCGCGACCTTCATGGCGGTCAACGGCGACACTTGGGACAGCCTGTCGGAAGCCACGCAAAACGTGATCCGCGACAATGCCGCAAAGGTCGAAAACGACATCTGGGAGAATATCGCCGCCAGTGACGAGATGGCGCTGGCTTGCAATGCAGCTGGCCCTTGTGATTGGGGCGAGCCTGGCGGCATGATCCCGATTGCGCCGTCCGAGACGGATCAGGCGAAGCTTCGCGATATCGTCGAAAACTTCGTACTCAAGCGTTTTGCCGAACGTTGCGGCATGGAATGCGCTGAAGAGTGGAATGCCACCATGGGCGACATCGCCGGTATCAAAGCGCCTATCTGATCCTTGTCGTCGGATCCCGTCGACTGCCGTCCCTTTCTTCTAAACCGGAAGGGATGGTGGTTGATCCGGTACGGGTGACCAGTATCTCATGGAGCAGTTTCAAAGAATTCACCAACTGCTGGGCCGGCTGTCTCTTTGGGCTGTGTGGGGCGGCGGCGCTGCCCTGATGCTCTCGGCGATCATGGTGACGATCGACGTGCTCTGCCGAAAATATCTGAACGTCACTATGTCCGGCTCGGATGAGATCACCGGTTATGTCTTCGCGGGCGCCACCACCTGGGCCTATGCCTATTGCCTTCTGCACCGATCCAATATTCGCATCGATGCGCTCTACAACCTGCTGCCAGTCTCGCTTCGCGCCGTCATGGACATCGTCGGCCTGATCGCGCTTCTCATCTTCATGGGCTTCTTCACGGAAAAAGCCGTCAGCGTCTTTACCGATTCCTGGGAAAACAACTCCGTCTCAGTGACGACCCTGCTCACGCCTCTTTGGATACCCCAGATCGTCTGGATGACTGGATTGCTCTTCTTCAACATCACGCTGATCTTTCTCATCGTTTACACGGTTTTGTCCTTCTTCATCGGCGGTGCCGCCACTGTGCAGAAACTCGCGGGTACGAGAAGCGTTCAGGAAGAGGTGGTTGACGAGACCAAGGGCATCCGGGAGGTGCCCCACTAGATGGCGGCCTGGATCGTCATTGCCCTTATGGTTCTGGTTCTATCCGCCGTGCCGGTCGCGGCGGTTCTCGGCCTTCTCTCGATGGGGCTGGATCAGGTTTATATGGATGGCCGCCTTTCCCGCGCCATGGGGGAATTCATCTGGGACAAGCAAAAAGAATTCATCCTGGTGGCGATCCCAATGTTTATTCTGCTCGGCGAGATCATGCTGCGCGCGGGTGTGGCGCAAAGGATGTACAATGCGGTGGCGCAGTGGCTGAGCTGGCTGCCGGGCGGCCTGATGCATGCCAATATCGGATCATGCGCTATCTTCGCCGCGACCTCCGGCTCTTCGGTCGCCACCGCCGCAACGGTCAGCACGGTGGCCTATCCCGAGATCGAAAAGCGTCGTTATCATGAAGGCCTGTTTCTCGGTTCCCTTGCCGCCGGCGGCACGCTCGGCATCCTGATCCCGCCCTCGATCAATCTGATCATCTACGGGCTGATCACCGATACCTCCGTGCCTGAGCTCTATCTGGCGGGTATTCTGCCAGGGTTGATCCTTTCCTCGCTGTTCCTCCTGATCATCATCGCTGCCAGCTTGCTTCGCCCGGCCTGGGCCGGCGTAAAGCCGAAGACCAGCTGGGCAGACCGCATTCGTGCTCTGCCTGATCTTCTCCCGCCCATCCTGTTGTTCGCTGCCGTGGTCGGGTCAATTTATGCAGGCATCGCAACTCCCACCGAGGCTGCCTCGATCGGCGTCGTCTTTGCGCTGATCCTCGCTGCCTGGACCGGCAATCTCAATTTCACCATGCTGCGCCAGGCCTTTGAAGGCACGATGCGCACGACGGCGATGATCATGCTGATCATTCTGGCCGCAGTTTTTCTGAACTTCATTCTGGGTTTCATCGGCGTCACCCAGGCGCTCGTCCAGTTCATCAGCGATCTTGGGTGGACGCCGCTTCAAACTATGATCGCCCTGGTCGTTTTCTATCTCATCCTCGGCATGTTCATGGAAACACTCTCCATGCTGCTGACTACCGTGCCGGTGGTGTTTCCGCTGGTGGTGCAGCTCGGATATGACCCCGTCTGGTTCGGCGTACTCATCACCGTTCTCATGGAGACCGCCCTGATCACCCCGCCGATCGGCGTCAATCTCTATGTGGTTCAAGGCATCAGGCTCCGGGGCGGGCGTTTCAATGACGTGGCCTGGGGGGCAACGCCCTTCGTCTTGATGATGATTGCAATGATCGCCCTTTTGATCGCATTCCCCAACATTGCCCTTTATTTGCCGGAGTTGGTCTACTGAGCTGGGATTGTTCCGCTGGGCCAGGAGCATTTCGCAACGCCAAAGTTTTTGTCTGATCTGCACAGGTTAGGGAGATCGTCGATGCCACGTGTTCGTACCGTCCCAGCCACCGAGGTGAGTGGCGAGGCGCGAAGAATCTACGATCAGGCTGGAACCTATGGTTCCTTTGCCAGCCTGGTCGGTGTCATGGCCAACCGCCCGCCGGTGCTCGAGCACACCTTCGGTCTGCTGCTCGATCTCAAAGCCGAATGTGTCTTGCCACAGCGCTATTTGGAGCTGGCGCTGGTCACGGTCTCGAAATTGAATGAATGCACCTTTTGCGTTTCGAACCATACACCTCGGCTAAGAGCGACGGGGATTAGCGACGAGGCGGCGCTCAACATTCTGAATTTCGAGAATGTTGATGAGTTCGACGACGTCGATCGGCTGGTGATCGACTATGCCATTGCGGTCACCAACGACTTTAACCGCGTGCGCGACGTCATGTTCGATCGGTTGCATCAGTATTTCGATGATGCGCAGCTCGTCGAGCTGACCTGGCGTATTGCGCTTTGCGGTGCCATCAATCGGTTCAACGATGTGCTGCAGACAGAGGTGGACCAGGGCGTCGAGATTTTGGAGCAGAGCCAGCAAAACGCCTAGTGGTATGACCACATCATTTGCTTCACGCAATGTTCTGCATTCGCATTCGGAATCAACATGTTACGTTCCTTGCTAGGTGAACCTTCAGATGTCGTCGTACCACTAGCCGGGCTTTACACCCCAGCCTCCGCCACCTGATGTCTCAAGCCGCACTCGGTCGCCGCGCTCCAGCCTGACGTTCGAGATCTTGGATGGCAGGACATGCACCTCGTCGCCACGCTTGTGCAAAAAACGTCCTTTCGCCCCGGCCTCGCCGCCGGCCAGTCCGTAGGGGCCGTGGCGGAACCGCTCGAAGCTGCCCGAAACCGTCCCGGTCGCAGCATCGAGACGCCACTCGCGAGCAAGGCCCATGCCGCCCTCATGCTGTCCGGCGCCGCCGCTTTCGGGTATGAAGGCGTACTCGGTGAACGTGATCGGAAACAACATTTCGCACATCTCGATCGGCGAGTTGGCGCCGTTGTGGAATCCGCAGGAGAAACCGTCGGCGCCGTCTCCTTCCGGATGCCCGCCCCAGCCGCCGACCTCGATCTCGAAATAAACTCTAATCTCGGTCGGAACGAGCGGATCGGGTGCCAACAACGCCATGACGTAGGAGACGCCGTAATAGGCCGCAGGCACACGATCCGGCGCAGCCTCTGCAAGAGCACCAAGCACTGTGGTCACGATGCGATGGCCCGTGGCCATGCGATTATGGCGTCGGCGAGGATCGCGGCGCCGAACCGATTGGTGACCCTTTCGATCGCGGCAGCCCCGACTTCGAGGCTGGAGAGCTCCGCCAGAACGTCGCCTCCGATCATGTCGGGCTCGCGACTGTTTCGCCTGATGATGTCAAGGACGGCCTTGTTCAAGCATCCAGCCTCGACCAGCTTCAAGGGCGGGAGACGCAGACCTTCATGCTGGATCTCGGTAGCACCGGCGAAATAGCTCCCCGGCGCTCCGCCGCCAACATCGACATGATGAACAATGGCGGCGGCAATCGCGACGCGCTCGCCATCGAGAAAGACTGGACGGAATGCGACGAAATCGGGCAGATGCTGACCGCCGGAATAGGGGTCGTTCGTCGGTCTGCCGCCGTTCCGGGAGCATCGTCGCTTGTCTCGATGTGGTCCAGCATGCCGATCGCTTTGGCACGCACCGCGACGATCTCCACAGAATCATCGGGTGCGCTATGTGCATAACGCGCTTTGTGCAGCTGGTGAAATGCATCGACAAGCGCCGAGAGCGCGACCATGTCGAAAGCACCATCGGTCAGAGGCCAGGGTGTCGTGATTTCCCATGCCTGTCCGCGGTAGCGCATGTCGGCTGCGAGACCGATCCGCATGGATTGGGGTTCGATGCCATCAGCTTCGAGCTGAGCACCAGCCTTCTTCCGAAGGGACACCGCGATCTTCGCCAGCAACGGCAAGGCATGTTCATCCGCAATCATCAGACGGGCCTCGATCAGATCATGGCGAATGTCGCTGTCAAGGATGCCGTGAGCCGACAAGGTCGATGCCATCGCCGGGAAAAGAACCTCGCGAATGTCGAGTTCCTGGGCCACGGCGCAGGCGTGCAAACCACCGGCACCGCCGAACGCCGCGAGAACGAAGTCGGACGGATCTGCGCCTTTCTCGAACAGGCTGAGGCGCACGGCATCGGCCATGGCTGCATTCGCAACCGCAACGATCCCACCTGCCATTTCCGTGGAGTCGAGACCCAGTGTCCCAGCGACCAGGTCGATAGCCTCTGTCGCTTCGTCAGCGCCGAGCGGCATGCTGCCGCCGAGAAAGTTGGAGGGATTGATCAATCCCAGATGCAGATTGGCATCTGTTACCGTCGGCTGGATGCCGCCATTCAAATAGCACGTGGGGCCTGGATCGGCGCCGGCGCTTTCGGGACCGACCCGAAGCGCGCCCTGCTCGCTTCTCACGATCGAGCCGCCACCTGCGCCGATTGTACGAATCTCGATCATCGGCAGTCGAACCGGTAGGCCGTCGATATCACCCTCTACAGCCTCCTCGACCTGGCCGCCTTGCAATACCGACACATCGGTCGACGTGCCGCCCATATCCATGCCGACGACGTTTTCGAAACTGTGGCGTTGGGCCAGGCTGCGGATTGCCATCGCTCCCCCCGAAGGACCGGAAAGCAGCAACCGGACGGGTAGGCGGGTGGCTTCCGCCGGTGTGGCGACACCGCCATTCGACTGTACGGGAAACAGCCTGGCGTCGATCCCTGCCTCGCCCAGCGCCCGCTCGACCCGGCCGAGATAGCGTGAGATCACAGGCTTCAATAGTGCATTCAAAACCGTCGTCGAGGTGCCCTCGAACTCCCGAATCTCGGGGCTAGTCTCGTGGGACGTCGCAACTGTCAGGCCGGGAATGGATGACAGGATCTCAGCAGCAGCAAGTTCGTGAGCTGGATTTTGATAAGCATGCAAGAACATGACCGCGACGGTCGTGGCTCCATCGGCGATCAGCGCTCGGCCGGCACGTTCGACGGCCCCGGCATCGAGCGGCGTCTCCACAGAACCATCGGCACGCATGCGTTCGCGCACACCGATTCGCCTTTCAGCCGGTATCATAACCGGACGCACTTCCGCCTTCAGCGCATAGATGTCGCGGCGCATATGCCGCCCGATGGCGAGCACATCGGTGAACCCGTCTGTCGTGATCAGACCGCCCTTGGGCAGCTTTCGCTCCAGAACCGCGTTGGTTGCGATGGTCGACCCGTGCAGGATCATGCCGATCGCGCCCACCTCATAGCCTCGCTTTTCGATGCCGCTGCGCAATCCTGCGATCAGCCCAATCGACGGATCCTCTGGCGTGGACGGCACCTTATGATCCCAGACAGCACCAGTTTCCGTGTCGATCACCTGCACATCGGTAAAGGTGCCGCCAATATCGACAGCGACCCGGAGCGGTTTTCCAGCCAAGCTATTCCTCCATGCCCGATCGCCTTGATGGCATGGTCATAGCAAGCGAACAAAACTCAAGCGACCATGGGCCATGGCAGAGCCAGGAACCTCTTTGGGCCAGGTCAGGGTTGTCATTGGCATAAGTGACGCCGATTGGGGCAGCCGATCGTATCCATGAACATGCCGAGCACGGCATAGGTGGGTAGGATGCACAATTTACCGGCTCGTTTGCAGCTTGCCGGTGCTTGGCACAAAAGGCGATATTGGCCGAGCCTTCCTATTTTTTGCGTATTTCTCAAAGATCGCAAACGGCAACCGTGCGCCTGCCCTCCGAGGAGATCGCAATCGCTTCCAGCACCTCGACCCATTTCTCGGATCCGAATGAAATGGGGTGTGTGCAGTACGGCGCTGAGCGTGGCGGTCATCCCGGCCTCGAATCCGAGTTGGACTGTCACGACGTCGCCGGTCTCCCAGCCAAGGGAGCGATTCACCGTCATGGCATGCACGGTTTCGACCCGCCCGAAGAAGGAAATCAAAAGGTCGGTCAGATGAATCTCCATGGCCGTCATGCCAGCCGCCGGCGAGACCGCCTTTAGAGTCCGCCAATCACCTTTTTGGACGTGGGCCAGCTTGTCATGGCTGAACGCGGCCTCGGCATGCATGATCGTGCCAAGCGCTTGGTTTTGGATCTCGTTCCTTAGCGCCAGCATGGCAGGCTGGAACCGGCGTTCATGGCCGATGCCAAGCTGGATGCTTGCAGTCCTGCAAGCTTCGACCGATCACCGTGCGCTCGCAGCGGTCAGCCCGAGCGGCTCTTCACAGAAGACGTGCTTTGCCGCATGAGCACATAGGATCACTTATTCTTCATGCAGTGGATTGGGTGTCGTCAGAATGACCGCGTCGATGTCCGCTGATGTCAAGGGTTCCGCCAGATCGGTCCAGATCGGCAAGCCCATCTCGCCGATGGCCGCGTGGTTGGCCTCCGTCGGTTCTCCGATGCCCGCAACATGGAGGAACGGATGGCCGACGAGCCGTGTCGCGATATGTTTGCCCCACCACCCAGACCCACCGGCGCATCGCTGTCGCCAAGCGTGGTAACGACGGTGACCCCGGTCGGAATGTGGCCCAAAACCTCGCGAAAGGCTGCAGGTTCGATCTCCGGGCGTTGGGCCATCCTTGCTTGCGCCTTCATCTGCTGCGTACCCCCCTCTTTCGCCCCTCAAT
>JBPCVQ010000447.1:0-48242 GCA_051010395.1 Geminicoccaceae bacterium
ATAATGGACCGCCGTGTTGCTGGTCGCGCTCGCGGTGCCCGTGTAGACAACGGCTTCCATTTCGTCATTATTGTTATCAAGCGCTATGTTGTTCCAAGCACGCACACCCGAAATCCCAGCAGCATCGTCATTGATCTCTATCGGCGTATCACATCTTTGCAGCTTGTTCGCGTAAATGAACGCCCGATTATTGTTGTTGACCTTGATCCCGACCGAAGCATTGACCGCCGCGCTATTGCCGAGGATGTGATTGCTGTGGATTTGGGGGTCGTTGCCGGTCTGAAGGCTGATCCCGCTGTATCCGAGATCGACTTGGAATTCGTAAAGCAAATTGTTGTGGATAAAGTGCTGACTAGAATTGATCGAACGAATACCAAACTGTGAAGTGTTAAAATGGCAGTTCGCCACCGTTAGCCAAGGATCGACCGTGTCGGCGCCGAGAATTTCACGTCTATCGTCAATAATCCCGTCCCGTGAGCTGACACCCGTACAATTTTCGTATCTAAGACCTTCCATGATGCCAAGATTATTGAAGCAAATCCCGGCGTTGCGGACGCGAACTGTCTTGAATGTGAAATTCGTCGGGGACAAGTCCTGAGTCGACCGATTATCGATCCCGTGGGTCATCCCCGGCCAGAATTCGGACGCGCCCGAACCGCTCGTATCGCGCCGCCCGGCGATCCTAACGTTCTCCAAATACGGACTATGGCACTCGTCCATGAAGACGCCCTTCGTCCAGCCGTCCGCGAGTACGTTTGAGCCTCGAATCTCCACATCGCGCATCTTCAGGAATTGCAGGTGACGATGGGTGTCGAGGCTGCCGATGGCGCTATAATCGACAGATAGAGCGGTTCCAGGCTCCTGCTGAGTGGTCGTGATCAGCAGTCCGGTGACACCGGTCACGAACGCGTCGTTCTGTGTGACGCTGATCCCACCGCCCGAAGCGGCGGTAAACCGCAGTTCGCTGAGCTGATCCACGCCTTCCAGCACAATATTCTTGTTGCTGATGGCTCGCGCCGATGTGGAGATATATGTACCGGGCGGAAAATAGACGTGGTTCGCCGTTGCGAAAGCTTCTTCGATGGCATCCGTGTCGTCAACGCCATCACCCTTAGCGCCGAAGTCCCGCTTCACGTCCACGCGGTTCAGGAATAGAGAGGAGAGACGCCTTTCGAGAGCTTGAGACGTTAGCACGGCGGACTAGCCTGCTCCGAGCCCGCTCAAGGGATTTCCGGCCTGATTAATCTCCGCCGGCAGCTCAGGCTCGCCTACTTGTTCAGCCGACAAGCCTTGGCCGCCACCATTGGCGCTCCCGCCGCCGCTCTGATTGGTGAACTGCTGGAAGAAGGGCAGTTCCTGCATCCTCTGTCCCAATTGCGCCCGTTCCTGCTCATCCAGCGTCAAGGTCGTGGGATTGATGTTGAGCTGCCGCATCAAGGTGTCGAGAGTGCGATCGGGCGAGAAGCGCCGCACGAAAGCCTGGAGCAGCAACGGATTGCTGATGACGGCCTGGAGCAGCGCCATGGTCTTCTGGAAGTCGCGCACGCGGGCCAGCGTGGCGCTGAGCCCATGAACCTTGAAGGAGCAGCCATTAGCGAAGAGGGCAAAGCGCTGGCCGGGCGTCATGCGGGCCAGGGCCAAAGCCGAACGTGCCCCAACTGCTTCCACAACTTCATCGGTCAGCACGTCGCCCAAGTGCTGCATCAGCGTGAGCCATGACAGCTCCAGCGTTTTCTCGATGGATTCGTTCTCCAGATCGGCCACGATGCTGTCCAACGTCACGGCCTGCGACTGGCTGGCTTCGATGATCTCGGTGGCCTTGACTTGGCGGGGCGGAAGCTGGCCAAGCTTGATCTCATTGGTCAGCGCTGCCTGCGTGAACTCCCGCGTCAAAGCCTCGAAGAGGTTGAAGGCGTCGCCGGGGATTTCGCCCTCGGCCACCTTATCCAGCACGTTGGCGTTGATGGGCAGCGTATCCTTGACCAAAAGCGTCGTGCCTTGCGGGATACCGCCTTCTACCTGCGACGGGTTTTCGAGCTGATTGATGCGGAGCTGCTTGATGCCCCAGACACTCGCGATTCCGCCGTCCAGCATCAGGTTGAACAGCTCGTTGAGGGCGATGTTCAGGTCTGCGGCGCTGTCGAATAGGGCTTTGTGCCAGACCGAGAAGGGGACGCGGATCAGCGGAGCCGCCACGAAGGGTTTACGGCCATGCCAGAAAGGATTGGGCTCGGGCTTGCGGATCAGCCACCTCTGATTGGCTACGGCCGCCACGATGTTGCGGTGGGCCACGGTGCCGTCCGGATTGAGCAGCGTGCCCCAAAATTCATCGATCACGACGCGCTTGCGGAAGCTGGGCGTGATCTCTTCGTCCTGGTGCATCTTCGAGGGGCGGCGCTTCTCATCGAGATTGCGCTGAGAACTTTCGCCCTTCATGGCCCGCACAACGTCAAGATCGTAAATGCCGGCTTCGGCGGAAGCTAGAACGTCGTGATAATCGCGCTCGACCCGATGCACCACATAGAGCCCGCCGCCCTTGGGGTCCGGGAAGTAGTCCTCCATGCGGACGAGCGTGAGATTGAGCCGCCACGGATTGACCGTGCGCGATCCCACCTCTTCGGTCTGCTCGAAGCGGCCAAGAGCTTCGTTGAGCGATAGTTGGCCCGGCTCAGAGAAGAACTGCTTCTGTTCGATGGTTTGACCGCCGATCTTGATGGTCATCAAGGATTCGAGCGAAGCCAACTTGACGCCATCGGCCACGAGCGTCGAGAAGTCCTGCGTGTCGTGGCCGTCCACGAGGTTGCCGACCGGCAGCTTTTTCAGATAGCAGTTGAGCAGGCGGCGCGCTTTTTCAGGCGTCAGGATTTGGCGGGCCTGCGGAGACAAGTCCATGGAATACCAGTCACCGAACTGCACAAGACCACGCTTTATGAAGGCGCTGAACTGCTCGACGGCGGTGCCGACCTTGGGGAGGAATTCGGTGGATTGGCCACGCTGCTTGCCGGACCAATCCTGCTCTTCGAGATAGGTGCCGAAAGTGATACGGCTCCGAGAACGCCGTGTCCGCTTCGCCATCCAGGCTTCGTGCCGGGCCGCGTTGATGGCAGTGATGACGCTTAGATCACCCTGGCTCGATACCGGTTGGTCCTGTCCGAGCGTTTCTGCCATATGTCGGTCTCACAAGCTCAACTGTCTGCTGATCGCGGCCCTTCTGAGCCGAAACGCACCAGTTGCAAATGCCCATTCGGCGGAAAGTGAGCGGCAATTCATTACCGCAGATGTAACACAGAGGCTTTTCTTCTTCAATCATCTCAAGTTGCGCCTTCTACTTCCGTAGTCGGGCGTGACCAACGTGGGCCTGCGTTCGCGTGTTCTGGCCGGCACGACGGGCTGCACATAAGCGATCCAATAGCCTAAGGCGTCGCTCGTATGGGTGCGGCGGAAATAGGGATCCTTGCGGTTGAATGTCTTCTTGATCTTGCCCTGCTTGTCGCGCAGGACGCCCTTCAAATCCGCGATCAGATCACGGCACGAGGGATCGATCAGGAGCTGCGTCTCGCCCTGCTGGCTGCGCAGTGCGTAATTGACGGCATTGACGCGATCCGTGATCGGCGGATTGCTCTCGGGCACCTTCAGCTCGATGGGCGTCCGGGATGTCATCATCTCATTGAGGATGATGGTGTAATTGGTCAGATTGCTCTGAGCATGGCGATGGCGGCCGGTGGCGTCGCCATAAACGAAGATCGGAGCCCAGTGGACCGGATGGATTTGGCGAAACATCTCGCACATTTCGGGGATATTGCCCTCTTCCATGATCAGCTCGCGGAAGACGCGGAACAGGAGACCGTGACGCTGGCCGATCAGTGATACCATCGGCTCGACGTTGAAGTCCCAAATCCAGCAGAGGGGTCTTCGGAGATTGATGTCAGGTTGAGGTCGGACGTGTAGTCTTTGGTCGAAAGCCACATACGCTCGCGCTCCTCCAAGACCAGGAAGCCATTCACCCCCAAGGCGGATACGCCTTTGCACAGAGCCTTCAGGATAAATCGCCTCCAGACGTTCAATTTCACTGGGCGGGATATGAGGATTATCGTAGATTGATGCTCCGAAGAGGCCGACATTCTTCAATTCTCCACGTTGAAACGGCTCAATTTTGTCTTCAAAGATCCATGAAACACCGCCTGTCGTGCCTTCGGGGGGCAGCAAAGTGACGGTGCCGAAGATGGTCAGGGGCGATCCACCCACCCGGATGACGGCTTCCTCGTAAATCGGCTTCTCATGCTCTTCATCGAAATGAATCCAGTCCTTTTCAGCCCCCTGATACTTCTCACGGCCCGAATCGGCCGATTTGAAGCCGATTATGGAGCCATTCTTGAGGCGCAAGATCTGATCGGAGACCTTCCAACTGGCGATTTCACGTTTTGGGATGAACGGTTGATGTGTGGCCCCTGGCGGTACTACTCCATTGTCGAAATATTTCGGCTGTATGACGTCGCGAGAAGTGGGGAAGTCGAGCGCACTGACCCAGCCTGCGGTGGCTCGGTCGGTGACAATGAGCCGCCCTTTCTCATACACACCAAGTTTCCCACTATCGCGCCCGAAACGAGCGAGCATTGCGCCGCAATAGGCTCCGGCATCAGATTTCCCGCTCCGATTGGCGGCGATTAGCCAATTTTCAGGCACTTTGCCGCCTAAAACACTCTCAATGAAGGGTTTTTGGCCGTTATGGGGCCGAAAATTAAGCAAGGAATCATCCGCTTGCCGCGAACGCAGCTCTTCGCTGAGCGTTACAGCCTGTTCAAGGATTTTTCGAGGATCTGTCATGTTTCGGCCCGCGCCTCTATGTCGGCTAGTTGGGTTGAGGTCATGGCCATCTGCCGCCCGTCAAACCGCGTAATACCTCATCGCGTTGTGCCTGTGAAAGTCGACCGTGTGCTCGGGCTGTTTCTGCGCGCTCACATTCAGCATGAACCATTTCAGTATCTGGTCTGAATTCACCCGGCCAGTAGACACCGCCACCTGTCCACAACGCCATTTTGTCTGCGCCCGGTTCGCCACAAATTCCGCAAATGTCTTCATCATCCATCGTCTATTCCTCTGCTAGGGCTGCGGTGATCATCTTGGGCCACGCCTTTGCTAGCATGTATTCGATTATCGGTTGCTGACCAGGGCCGCCTTTATCCGTAAAGGCTGGCATAAGCCCATTCTCCCTGAAAGCATCACGCCCCGCTTTTAACATTGCGGGTGACGTGGCCTGCTCGACAAGCCATTCCTCGTGGACCTTGAGGGCGGCGCGGGCTTCTTTTCTTCGGCGTTCTTGATATTCTGGCCAATAAGCCGCCTCTTCCCATTTTGCACCGCTAGTGGGGTCGTCATCGTGCAGTGCCTGCGCCACTCGCTCGACAAGCTCAGGGTTTGGCATCGGCTTGGTCCTCTTTGACTTTTTGCAGGCGTTGCCAAGCTGCTTCCATGGCTGTTTCTGCATTATGTTGCGTCCGCATCCCGCGTTTTCGCCAAACGTGCCGACTATCGCCACCGGGCCACGGATGTTCTGCAATGGACGCTGCCCAAGTATTTGTGTCAGGCTCGTAAACGATGTCAGCAGAAAGATTGCGTGGCTCGCTCATCCCGTTATTCCCGCTATATTTTCAATCATCTCCCTCCTGTTCCCTGACTGATCGGAGTGCCGCCGATTGTAACACTCTCTCTGTCGTTTCCGTCGCCTTCAGCGCGAAGAACACGTCTTTACAGGCCATCACATCGATCATGGCATCGTGGGCGCCTTCAAGCGGCTCATCGAAGAAGTGACTGTAAGCCTCTTCCAAGCGGGGCCACTTGTAGCCACGGTGGCCGGGGAGCTTCAGGATGGGGGTGGTGGCCTGCATGGTGCAGAATGTCTTGGCGCGGGAAAATGCGTCAAAAGAGTTATGCATGTCAGCGCGGTGGAAGGCGCTACGTAGCATCTTGCGGTCGAAATTGACATTGTGAGCGACGAGCGTTTCGGCCCTGGCTTCAAGCTTCCAGAACACATCCAACGCCTCATCAAGCTCGAAACCATAGTGCTCAGCTATCTCGTCGGTAATGCCGTGGACGGCGCTGGCTCCCTCGGGGATGGGGATGGGCGGCTTGACGATCATGTTCATGGAGCCCCGAACGTTGCCGATCTTGTCCACGAGACAGGCGGCGAGCTGGACGATGTGGGGCTGGGCAGGATCGTCATGGGTGGACTTGAAGTTGTACATGCCCGTGGTTTCGGTGTCGAAGAACAGATACACGTCAATCCCTTTCCAGAAGTTCCTGCTTGAAGCGCTCTATGGCCCAAAGCAAATCTTTACGTTGATAAGCCGCGCCGTCCCATTGAAGCCGGTCCTGCTCGTCGACAATTAGAACAAAGGCGGCTCGTAACTTCTCATCCCGCCAACGTGTCGAACACTCTTCCAGCAGTCCTTGCGGGTCATGCGCAAAACGGTGGACAACTGCTTCGCTCATGGCTTGTCCTTCAGAGCGCGGATGGCCTCAGCGCAGGAACCGCAGGCAAAGCGCTCAGAAATTGAACTAACGGGCTGACCAGTTGCGTATTCCGTCGAGCCGAAGATTTTCTGCTGCTTCTCACATTCCTGTCCAGCTTCCTCCAATGCCGCCTCACGCGCGGCCTGCTCGGCTTGGCGGATTTGCTCGGCAGCATGATCCTCCAGCCACCGCATCGCGATCTCTACTTCTTCGTCTTTCGGCAACTTTGCCCAATCTGACCAAAAAGTTTCAACCAATTTGCTTGCCCGCTCCTCAGCGTCCATTACTTCATCTCTCTCAGCATTCCAACCAGGATGAAAATGTTTCGTTTCCTCCGTGGCCATCACTTCACCTCAAGCTGCTTGGTGAGCTGCTAGAATAATGGCGTCCCATCTGGATGCTCGCCGCCAAGTGCCGCGTAGTATCGACGTCTTTCTTCCTCGGTCATCTCCTTGTCGGTTTTCTCTCGGGCGCTATAGCTACTTGAACAGCAACAGCCGGGAAACTGATGGCCGGGATGCTTCTCGTGAAACGCACAAGTACGACGTTCAACCGTCACCACTATGGGTCTTGGTACGTGCCACATGGGATTGGCCTTTCTCGAAGCCTTCGCTTCGCTCAGAAGCTGCCGAGGCGAAGCACACAATAAAGCAGATCGTGGCCGACATCTCGGCAATCGAGGAAAGCATAAGTCTGCCAACTGATGGCCACGACAGCCAAGACTCCAATCAGGGGGATGTAGACGATGGGCTTCATGTGTGAACACTTCGCTTCGCTCAGGGGCGGACTTATTCTAAGTTCTCTCCGTGAACGGGACAGTTAGCCGGTCCCGGACACTGGCCAGGCCAATCTGGCCAGCCACAAAGGCATCCGCGTTGAAAGCGCCGAGCCTGCCTCTCATCCCAGGCCTCCAAAAGTTCGCTGTGGTCGGGGGTGTATCTGCCGTCTTCATCGCGTTCGCTCATTACTGTGTTCCGTTGTTTGGCTGAAATCTCGCTTCGCTCGACTGGCTCAGGGGCGGACTGCGGGCCGGGCGCTACTCCGGCTAAATGCAGAGATATACAAGACGGAGCACGGTTGATCAGACCGCCCTTGATGCCGCCCTTACGCGACCCTGCACAACATCGCCAAGTCTGCGTGTCCGCTTTCCACGCCGCCGCAGTCCTGCGCTGCGTTGCCTACTCACCGAGGGCGTACTTGGCTCGGTTCCTCGATGCCACCAAGTCCAGACAACACAGCGCACGAATGCGACGAAAAGGGTGGAAAAGCGCCCAGCTTCGCGGGGTTCGGGATGGGTTGCGAGTGAGAGGGGCAAGACGCTTTCCCGAGTTCGTGAAGAGGAAACTGCTACATGCTGGGTGTGCGCTGTGCCATCGAATCGCCCACGTCAGCATCTAGGGCCGCTAGCAAGAGTCAATACCGACTTCAGTCATCCAACGACACAGCACATTGAGCAGATTAGGGGGCGCTGAGCGGGGCTGTCAAGGGAAATGTTCAATTGAGGGATTAAGCAAAGAACCGGCCGTAATGGTAGTAGCCGCCCGCAGCATCGTAGTGCGGCTCTTCACGGACAGAGGCGGCTTCAGGCGCGGGGGTGTTCCAATCCGGCCAGTCACGAAGTTCTCCGAGGAAAGCCGGCGAGTAATACCAAGCCATGGCCTGATCCCGGCCATAGTTGGTCGGCACGCTCAGGCGGATCTCGAAAGGCGTTCGATGGGGCAAGAACTTTAAGGCGTCATCAATCAGGAAGAGACGAGCTTCATGAAGAAGACTGATGGTCAGCTCCGAGTTGCCGGAATGAGACAGTGCAATCGCGGAGCCATACTCCTTCAGTCGGTCGAAAGGCGGCCGTTCCAGGTCAAGGCCGAGTTCGGGAATGGGAAGTGAGCAGCCCGAGAGGACGATCGTTGAGCCGAAGGTCTTGAGGAAGTCGCGGCGATCCATGGTGAAGCTCCTCGTTCTGTCCGGGGAACATAACAGGAATTGCTCAATTGAGGGAAGAGGTTTTCATCGCGTTTCCCAGTTCAAAGAGCATTCTGCACTACAGAAATCCACATCATCCGCCAGGTCGAAATAGCAAGCTCGCCAACCCGGTCCCCAGTTTACGCCGAGCCAAACAGAACCTCGATAGGCGTCGCGATTATGCTCTTCGAGGCTTTTGTAATAGACGAGTTCGCAGGGTTCGCCGCAGACGGCGCAAGCGATCGTGTTTCGCATGAAGAGAACATAACGGGAATTGTGCGATTGAGGGAAGCGAATTTTGAGTTCTGTATGTGTGGAACCTTATTGATGAACAAGCCCGGACCAGGATGTGCCCCCACCCCCCTCCCCGGCCCTTTGATCGAACGGTGTTGATGCGCTGCACAACGCTTCCCTGGAGCTGATTTCCCATAATAACTGTTCTGCGCGATTCGTTTTAGCGATTGTGTGGGCCTTATCAAGGGTTTACCGCAACGCAAAAGATTATGGGTGCATTGTGCAATGCAATGTGTCGCGTTTGGGCTAGAACAAACCATGCACGAATTGTGATATTTTACCTTCAATTGAGTAATGTCTTGACAAGAGTGTTCACTGTTGTCATATTGAATAGAGAACGAAAAGAGACCAAAAAGATGGCCGAAACGCCACATTTCGCTCTTTGACATCGTGAAACAGACAACCGCACCAGGGAATGTCAAGCCCTGGCTGCACAAGCTTTGCTCCTAGATGTGTCCACTTACATACTAGGGAGAATGTTATGCAAGAATTCCATGACGTTAACCATATCGCGGTGCGTAAGGACGGCTTCATCCCATCAAAGCCTTGGTGCGCTGATGTGATCTGGAAAGACGGCGATGTCTGGACTTCCTGGTCCTACGGCTACCGGACGAGAAAGGCCCTACTCGCTCATATCGAAGCCATCGCCCCAACTGTCACCGTCAAATTCGAGTAACCCTCGCGTGTTCCACCTAACTGGTGGGCACGTCTAGGAGCAAAGCTAGAGCATGAAAGAGCCCACTGGATAGGAATGGAATGATGTGGAAAGCCTTTCGCTCGCGACAGCTAACCGGCCTTCCTAAGCACTACCACGGCTATGTGGGCCGTGTGGGCGGCAATAAACCAGAACTGCGATGCCATGACGGCTACCACCGAAGCGAGGAAACAGCGACGACATGCGCCAAAAAGACGGCCAAACGTCTCAATCGAAAACTCCCTGCCCATAACTAGGAGCTTTTTCATGCTCTAGCAGCTTGTGTTCAGATGTGCCCACTGAGAGTAGGAATCGCCATGTTCGATCTTAATCTGACAAACCAAGAACATGCTGAACTTCTAAAGATCGCGGCCAGCCAGTATGTCTCACTTGCTGTGCGGTGCGCCGGCCAAGATGTTCAGGTCGATAACCCTTACTACTTTTGGGGAAGCGGCATATCGCGCAAAACCAAGTCGCGAGAGAACGCACAAAAAGCGTTGTTCGCCAAAATCCTCATGAAAATGACCGGCAAGGAAGCCCCGAAAGCCGATAAAGAACAGTTCATCGTACCCTATCACAGCAAAGATAAACGGCATAAAGGCTACCTAATGTACTCGCGCACCAAAGCTCGTAAATACCGCGCTGAATTGCTGGCCACTATCATCTAGCCCGCTACGGCGGGCACTTCTGAGCACAAACTAGGAGCCAACCCATGCACGACTCACACGAAGAGGGCTATCGCTACGCCAGACCGCAGGCTTGCATAGATGAACTGCTAGCTGCACTCAAGGCTGCTCGCGGCCATGCCGACAGCATCCGGCGACATAGTAGCGACGACGAAACAATCGTTGAAGCTCAATATCTATCAGATCAGCTAGACGCCGCAATTGACCGAGTGGGGGAATGAGCCTATGGCCAAATTCATAACTGGCAATGTTTACCGGATCGAAATCGAGCGGGTTTCAAACGGTTGGCAAGCAAAAATCTGGCGAAAGGTGGAGCCGTATTTAGTGTCGGTTATCGCCCCAAGCTTCGGAGAAATCAGCGATTTAATCTTTTCCCATGTTGCCGAACAGGAGGAATAAATCATGGCCATCAAATGCGAGGTTGACGATTTCCCCGGCAGAGACAGCTATGTGCGCCTCTGGCCGGACAAGCAGGAGCTTAGCGAGTGGCTAGCGTTTACCATCCGGGACGATGGCACGGTCTATGTCTCCGCCAGATCCAAGGACACAAAAGCTGCCCTTGATGTGGTGCGCGTGGACTTTCGAACGGTGATGATTGGGATCAAATGATGCGAGAACGACGCCCAAGACGCCCGCCACGCGGCGAGCCCCGCGATGTGCTGGGCATGACCGACGAGCAAGCGCAGCGCATTTGTGCCGAGTGTGGCGGTCCCTATCGCCTGACACGATGGGACGGTCGCTACTGCTCGACCAAGTGCAAGGACGCATTCTTCACGAAAGCGCGATCGCGCGGAGCCCCGCTCTATCGAGCGGCCATGCGTTGGCGGAAAAAGCGTGATGCGGGAGCTTTCACCGAAATGACGCTCTTGCTCGATAATTGGATCAGGGACGATCAGGACGCAGCCGCCGAATCACAAAAAGGAGCAGCTTAACATGGCAAAACTTAGAATTATTCAACATGCCCGTCACAGAAATGGCGTGTCGGGGCAGCCTTTCGAACTGTTTCTGTTCGAGGAAAAACGCGGTCAATGTATGCTGGCTATCAGATTTGAATCTGACCCGACTTACCCAGCATGTGCGGTTTTAAATGTCGAAAAACTTGCAAAAGGCGACATAGCCATGGGCAGCAACTCATGGCGAGGTGACACCTACAACGAGTTATTACCGCCGCCAGCTTGGGATTGATCTGGCTCGTGCTCAATAACTTTGGCTGGCCCGCCAATCTCCTGCATCGTCTCGGCCAGCTTCCGCATAAGCTCCTGGTCGCTCATGTGAATGACGGCGTGGATGTGATGCTCTTCGATTTCTAGTCTTTCGTGGAAGCCGGCTAGATGGGCGACTTGAACCATGGCCTTTGTCCAAGCTTCGGGATAACGACGGGCAAGCTCTTTGATATCGTTGGCTTCGGGCTGGCCATCCATGAACGTGGCAAGCAGTTCCTTGAACGGATCGCGGCTCATGCGTTCGATGTGTTCGCGCAATTCTTCGCTGGTGTAGCGCGGCGGCTTCTCGTCCGTCGTTTCACACTTGGGCTTTTGCTTCGCCATTAGTGAACACCGTTCCTCTAGCGGCCTGTTCAGCGGCCAATTCCGCTTCCCCACAGGCAAGTATCCATTCTTCGATTAAACGCTTCGTGGTGCACCAGCGTCCATTCGGAAGCTTGCCTACGGGAAAACCATAGCGCCGTCGCCACAAAAGCAGCACATTCCACTTAACACCAGCATATTCCGCAATGGCTACCGAACCGTGAAGGACTTCGGGCGATGGCTGCGGAAGACGCTCAGCCTTTGCTAGATCCCACGTCCAATTCCTCGGCGGATTCTTCCTGCGGTACACCTTGATCGACCTGTCGGCATAGCTCACGCCAGCGCTGCTTGACCGGGCTGCTGAGCTGTTCGAGTTCGCTCACGCCGAAATCCAGGCGAGGGCGAACGTTGCTGAATTGTTCCCGTTTCATGTGTGCACATTATGAGAATATGCTGGTCAACGCAATTTCTCAATTGACAAGACTTACTCAATTGAGTAATTGAAGAAGTAGCCGTATCAGCAGATATGGTTAGGGGTCCGATCCGCCAACTGTATGGTGCACGTGACGGTCGGACCCCACCATTCACACGCAAAAGGAACCGCCATGTCGTCTATCGACAAAGCCCAATTCGACACTCTGCTCAACAGCATCATCAAGAACATGGACGCGACCACGCGCGCACACTGGGCCAAACGTGCCGTCTCTCCATTCCTCAACAAAGCCGTCAAGGCCGCCGGCAGCGTCGCCGAATTGGAGGCGACTTGGCAGCCCGAACTACCGCAAGGCCGCCGGAAGCTGACCGAGCCAGAAAAGCTAGCCAAGAAATTCGGTACGCTCACGGATGCTGAAAAGGCCGAAGTTCGGCGACTGGTCAATGGCTGACCGCTTCTACGACAACACGCGCTTGGCAGCCTTCAAGCGCTGCCCTCGCTATTACTATTTTCGCCATGTACGCGATTGGACTGGCGAGGGCAAGAGCGCTGCATTGGCATTCGGTGCATCTTGGCATAGAGCCATGGATGTTGTCTGGCAAGTCATTAATGGCTACGCCGACGACGCCGAAGCAGTAGATCTGGCATATGAAATATTCTGCAAAGAGTGGACCAATCAGGGTATGCCCAATCCGTCCGAGATAGGCCCAGCCGAGATGGCCGAGCTGCGTGGACGTGTTCCCGGCACAGCGCTCGAAATGCTCTACAGCTATGTCGAGCAGCGCGGCAATTTCATCAAGAGCAACAAGCTTGAAGCCGTGGAGAAGCCCTTCATTGTTCCCCTCGACCCCAACGATCCGGGCCTATGGTACATCGGCCGCATTGACAAGGTGATCGAACATGACGGTGACATCCTCGGCATCGAACACAAAACGACCAGCGCGTATTCAAGTTATGGCGGTTTCCGTCAGTCCTTCCTCGACAGCTTTAGTCCAAACAATCAAATTGACGGCTACATGTTCGCGCTGCGGATGCTCTACGGCAAGCGCGCAACTGCCATTTGGGTTGATGCCGTGCTGGTCCACAAGACGGAACACAATCACACGCGCATCGTGCCCGTGGAGCGTTTCGGTTCATATTTGGACTCTTGGCTCTGGGAAGTGCATTCCTGGATAGACCAGATCGAAGCCAACCACGAAGCCATGGAGCATCAAGACGACGGCTACTTGGCGGCCTGGCCCATGAACACCAATAGCTGCTGGGACTTCAACATGCCATGTCCTTACTTGGACGTGTGCAAAGCCCGCAGCGACCCGCACAACATGAAGGAGCCGCCTATCGGCATGATCGAAAAGCCGTGGTCGCCGCTTGAACACGTGGGGCTTGATGAAAAGGCGATGAAATCATGATCACAATAACTCAGGCGAAGATTTTACTCTGGACAGTCGGCATTGTCGCTATGAGCGCCGGAATAATCATAGCCAACGTGACCAAAATGGCTTGCAATGGCTAAATCATCCTGGCTCCTAATCGGTCCCACCGGCTCTGGTAAGACGACCCAATTCAGGACGTTTCCCGGCAAGAAATTCGTTTATCTGTTTGATCCGAACGCCGAAAGCTCTTTGAAAGGCATCGAGTACGACAAGGCGGAATTCTTCCCCGAAATGGGTGAGCTGGACTTCATGCCTCGCTCCATACGCAAGAGCGGTTCGATCAAGCGCCAAGGGCAGCGGCCAAAGACCGTCCCTCATCAGTACATCGATTGGTGCAATGATATCAATGAGCGCTGGGAAAGGGGCTTCTTCAAGCAATACGACTCAGTGCTGCTCGACAGCCTCACCACATTCGGCAAGGCGCTGATGGACGCCACGCAGCATCTTCAGGAAGACGCCGGCAGCGAGGACATGCGAACCGATTATCAGCTTGCTGGAACACGCATGACTAACGCGCTGCGTCAATTCATGAGCCTGCCCTGTCACATCCTGATCTGCGCTCACAACGAACTGATGCAGGACGATCTGACGGGGCGGCTGTTCAGGCGGATCTTGATGCCCGGCAGCGCGCGGGCTCAAGTGCCGCTGCTTTGTGAGAATGTCCTGATCACGTCCGTTGAGATTGACCGCGGCACCAAGCAGGCCAGTTATCTGGCCCAGACCAAGCCTGATCGCGAAAATCCGGTGTGTCGCACGGCGATACGCAACTTGGACTTTCAGCACGATATTACCATCCCCGCCGACAAGTGGCGGAATCCCCAAGGCTGCGGAATTGGCGGCCTGATCGAAAAGGAGAGCTAAAGGATGCCATTCGTAGAAATGCCGCTCGATGACGATTATGAAGATGTGCCCGCCAGCGAAGGCGAACACGACCTACGAATCACCCAAGTCCTGCGCAAGCAGCCCGGCGATAAGGAGAAGGCGCCGGAATATACTTTGTTGATCACCGTCGAAGACGACGACAAGGCCGGTGCCTTTCGCCATCCCATCTGGCTGCCAGCTCCGCTTTGCGGTTACGAAGTCGATGCTGAGCAGAACAAACGGCGCAAGCGTGATCTAGTGCGACTCTTTGCCGTGTTCAACATCGCCTATGATCCACGCGAAGGCTTCAACGATGAGGATCTACAAGGAGGCACAGGCCGCTGCATGTTGAACAAGCGGGAGCGCCGCGACATGCCGGGCGAGTTCGAGAACAGCCTGCGCCTGCCCAAGCACCAGACGGGGGGATGATATGATCCGCGTGGCACCGGGCCAAAAGCGGATCAACTTCGACGTTTCCGAAGAGCTTTGGGAGCGCGGTTCCGTGATGCGCTACGGGATGCGCTCCCAACTTCTCCGCAACCTGTATGAACGCGTCTTGGCGGACGCCGAGGAAAAGGGCCGTGAAGTGTTCACGGATGTCTTCAATGGAGAGTTCGAAATCCGCTACACCGGCGTTGGAGACAAGCCTGAGTGATCCGGTGATGCCGTTCCAGCGGCTCAGCCGGATTGCCCAGCTAGCCCTTGTTCAAAGCATCCGCGAAGATCGCCTTATCAATAAATTGAGGCAGAAGCAGCTTCGCGAGCTGGCTTCGGAACTAGGAGCATTAAGCGATGCCGAACGACGAGAAATCCTCGCTGGATAAAGAGGCGGTTGAGTTTTGCCGCGTGGCACAGCTATCGGCCAACGTGTTCTATCACGGGGTATCAAGACTAGCTGTCGGCAACAATTTGGGACCGCTTACGCTATCGCATGCGATGATCGCGGCCCTGACCCGGCAAGTCGTAGCGTTCGCGATGGAATGCGGGCAAAACGGGCAAGAAAAGCAGTTTGCGGAGGACGTGCTTGAAGCCGTGAAAGGAGCTGCTACCGATGCAATCGACACCCTGGGAAGAGGGCGATCCGAAGGCTCCGATCTGCATCCTGGGGGAAGCACCCGGCCGAACTGAGATGGCAGGGGGCAGGCCGCTCATCGGGCCTGCCGGGATGCTGTTCGATCAATGTTTGAAAGCTGCCGGAATAGCGCGGCGCGAATGCTATATCCTGAATGTGTTTCCATTTCCCGTGCATAAGAAGCGGGATAATGAGTGGTATTCGCCACAAGGAGAATGTGTCTGGCTTAAAGGTCTGACACCCGCAGGTTTGACAGCCTCATTCGACCAGTTTCAAAAGCTTAAAGCGTGCGGAGCCAATGTCTTCGTGCCTATGGGCGCGGCGGCCCTCAGAGCCTTAACGCCACACGTCCAAGTGATGAAGTGGCGAGGCTCCATTCTCAAAACGGATCACGGCTGTAAGGCGGTGCCCACAATCCATCCCGCCGCCTCGCTTCGAGGCCAGTACCTCTGGCGTTACATGATCATCGGGGACTTGAGGCGGGCGAAAGAGGAAGGCTTATCGCCGGAGATCAATCTACCCAAACGGGAACTGATCACGAGGCCAAGTCTTTCGGAAACGACTGAATTTCTTGAAGAATTGAGGGCAAGGAAAAAGCCTATAAATTTCGACATCGAGATCTACAATCATCAAATTTCCTGTATCTCCTTTGCCAATTCCCCATATCGGGCCATCTCAATTCCTTTTATTTACGAGGATGGAAATTATTGGTCTGAGACGGCAGAGTTGGAAGTTTGGCGACTCATAGCCGAGCTTCTTTACGACCAGGAAATTCCCAACGTCAATCAGAACATCCTGTTCGATATGGCGGTGCTGGCCCAAAAGAACGGCATCGTGACGCGCGGGCCTTGCTACGACCCCATGGTGGCCCAGAGCATTATGTATCCCGAATTCCCCAAGGGACTGGACTTCATCTGCTCGGTTCACACGCGCGAGCCCTATTACAAGGATGAAGGCAAGATCTGGCAGAAGATCGATGTCACGTGGGACGACCATTGGCGGTACAACGCCAAGGACAGCGTGGTGAGCCTTGAGGCGTGGCAGGTGCTGGCCGCCGAGATGGACAGCAAAGGCTATCGGGAGCTGCACGATCAGACCACGCGCATGTATCCCACACTGCTGGAGATGATGCTGCGCGGCATGAAGGTGGATCGTGGGGCTCTAGGCAGGACGCAGAAGCGCATCAAGCACGAGATAGCCGACAAAATGGCTGAGCTGAACCGCATGGCTGACTACGAATTCAACCCCACCTCGCCCAAGCAATGCCAAGAGTACTTTTACGAGCATAAGAGCGTCCCGCCTTACATGAGTCGCAAGACAGGCAAGCCCACGACCGACGATAAGGCTATGAGTCGGATCTTCAGGCGGTTCAAGCTGCCAGAAGCCAAGCTAGTGCAGGAAATCCGGGGACTGAGCAAGCTGGAAGGCACTTACTTGGAAATCGCCTTCGATCCCGATGACCGATTGCGCTGCTCCTATAATCCGCGCGGCACTTGGACAGGGCGGCTCTCGACTAGCCAGACCGTGTTCGGCACCGGCACCAACATGCAGAATCTTGATCCACGCTTCAAAGAATTCTTGGTGGCGGGATGAAACAGCGAACCGGCAGTTGGGTCGAGATCTACTCTGATGGTGCTTATTCACATAGTCGGAGCGTCGGAGGCTGGGCAGCAGTTTTGCGGTTCAATCAGCACGTCAAAGAGATTTCCGGCCAAGTAATAGATGAAACGACTTCCAACCGGATGGAGCTACAAGCCGTTATTGAGGCGCTCAAAGCGCTCAAAAAGCCCTGCATGGTCGCCGTTTACACTGATTCACAATACGTCCAAAAGGGCATCTCGGAGTGGATCAAGAAATGGAAGCGGAATGGATGGCGAACAGCCGCAAAGAAGCCTGTCATTAATCAAGATTTATGGCAAGAACTTGATCAATTGAGAGCCGCACAAACGGAAGTAATTTGGAACTGGGTGCGTGGTCATAGCGGCCATCCTCAAAACGAGCGCGCTGATTTTTTGGCCAATAGAGAAGCCAATCGATGACCCATCTACTCATGGAATTCGACAAATCCGGCGCGGAGTGGGTCGTGGTCGCCTACTTAAGCGGTGACGAGAACATGCTGGACGTGGTGCAGAACGGCAAGGACCCGCACCTGATCACGGGATCGCTGATAAGCGGAGCGCCGGAAGAGATGGTGGTCCAGGAGTCGAAGGTGGTGGGGTTACGCACGGACCCCACCACCGTTGCCGAACAACGCTTGAAGATCGCACCACTAAAAGGATGCAATTGGTTTCTACCCCGAACCATGAGTATTCGTCAAGCTGCCAAGAAGGCAAATCACGGGCTCAATTATGATGAGGGCTATCGGACATTTGCCTTGATGAACGAAATAGAAGAGGGCGAAGCGAAACGAATTCGCGAATCCTATTTGTACATAGCTTACCCCGGAATACCGCGCTGGCATGAAGCTACACGTCGTCAGCTCAAGGAAAACAATCGCACGCTTCACAATTTGATGGGTCGCAAGGTGCGACTGCTCAACGCGTGGGGCGGCGACCTGTTCCGCCAAGCCTACGCGTTCGTGCCGCAAAGCACCGTATTCGATGTGACGCGTGAAGGGCTGTTTGCCCTGGCTGAAGATCCTCAATTGAGGCCCATGCAAGGGCTAGCGCAGGTTCACGACAGCATCTTGGTGCAAGTGCCGATCACGGCTGGCTGGCGAGAGATCGCGGAAATGTCCGTGCTGTTCGGGCTCCGACACATGTGTCCCGAGCTGGAAGTGAGCGGCCGGCGCTTCGTCATTGGGACCGACCTGAAGGTGGGCTTGAATTGGGGCAATATGCACGAAATTCCCCTTGTCCATGATGTGGATCAATTGGCCGAAACGCTGGAGAGAGCATGGGATCAGCTCAACGAGTAATCCGGGCTGATTATGCCTGAACGGGAAAAGAAGCCGCCGCTCACTGTCGTAACGGCCCAAGCGCTGTTGGACATGGAGCTGCCTGAGCAGGAGCTGATCCTTGACCCGTGGCTCAAGAGCCAGGGCTTGACGATGATCCACGCGTGGCGAGGTGTGGGCAAGACTTACGTGGGCCTTGGCTGCGCCTGCGCTATAGCCACGGGCGGCTCCTTTCTGGGCTGGACGGCAGAAGTGCCGAAGCGCTGTGTTTATGTGGACGGCGAGCTGCCAGCCATTACGATGCAGGAACGACTGATCTACACGCTTGGAGCCATGAACGGCTCCAAAATGCCTGATCCCGGCTATTTCAGGATCATAACCCCGGATCTCCAAGAGCGGGCCATGCCCAACCTGAGCGATCCGTTTGCCCAAAAGGAGCTGAGCAATGCCCTCAAAGAAGTGGACGTGGTTTTCCTCGACAACATCTCCACACTTTTCCGAGGCGGCCGAGAGAACGAAGCCGAAGGCTGGTTACCTGCCCAAGAATACGCCCTCTTGCTCAGAAGGAGCGGAATTAGTGTCGTCTTTATCCACCACTCTGGAAAGGCTGGTAGCCAGCGGGGAACTAGCCGTCGGGAGGACATTCTGGATACGGTTATCGGCCTGCGACGCCCGAATAACTATAACGCGTCAGAGGGCGCGCGGTTCGAAGTGCATTACGAGAAAGCACGAGGTCTGTACGGAGAACAGGTAGAACCCTTCGAGGCCAAGCTCGAAGTCCGGGACAACATAGCGATCTGGACCACGATGGAGCTGCGGGAATCCGGGATGCGGGCCGTCATGGACCTTTACGCGCAAGGCATGGAGCAGACCGACATAGCCAAGAAGCTGAAGATCAGCACGGCCACGGTGAGCCGCAGATTGAAGGACGCGAGGCACCGAGGGCTATTGGAGCTTGACGACGCTGATCTGGTGACAGAAAATGATGATCTGTTATCAGACAAGGAAATCCCCGAAGGCTTCTGAAAATGCGCAAACAATCCAACAATCCCGACGACGGTTTCACCCATATCAGGATCAGGAAAAGCTCCCTGAAGTGGATTCGGAGCAAAGCCGAAAAAGGCAATAGAAGCATGGCTTTAGTGCTTGAGAAGATCATCGAAATCGCCAAGTGGTACGACAAGAACCGAGGCCGGATCAAAATCCAGGGATCGGGCAAAAAGCCGTGAAATCGTGTGTTAACACATTAAATTTTCTGTTAACATCCTAAAAGCGAAAAAGCTATGTTTTTAGAAGGACTTAATCGAAAAAAATTTCACCTTGAACGTAATTTCATTCTTTCTTTCTTAAAGAAAGAAAGAATGAAACTTCCGCAGGCCGCGATTCCAGAGGATAGAACTATATATAAGTTATTGATATTTAATAAACTTATTTACACTGTTTTCTTGTGGATTGATTTCATTCTGTATACAGAACGTGAAACGGCCATTGAAATATAAGGATAAATTGGAAAGTGCTTGTGTTAACAGAGGGGTCGTGTTATGTATACAGAAATCCAAATGCGAAAGGTAAGCGGGCAATGCACACTGAGGAAGAAGCCAAAACTAAATGGTGCCCATTTGCGCGCATCGCAGCTATTGCCACGTTAAATGGTACTGCGGCGCCCACGAACATACCGACATACAACAGACTTCTCCGTGCTTTTGAAGATAATTCAGCCAAAGATATAAGGGACACTTCATGCAACTGCATCGCCAGCGAGTGCATGGCTTGGCGGTGGACAGATTGGCAGAAAGAAATCATAGCCGCTGGCGGATATGATCAAACAGAAAAGCCCACAGAACAGCCCATGGGCTACTGCGGCCTAGCGGGGAAACTCGAATGACATTCCGCAGTCACATCGAAATCGCTGGCCGCAAGATCGGCCCCGGAGAGCCCGTCTACATCATAGCCGAGATCGGCTTGGCCCATTTAGGCTCGCTCGATTTGGCGCTGCTCGCCGCCGAGTGGGCCGCCAAGGCAGGAGCTGATGCGCTCAAGACGCAAGCCTTCAATCCATCAAATGCTGAATGGCTTTATTCCGGCCCCCGCAAATGGTGGCGGATGTTGCCCAGCATTTTCGAGCTGAAACATCATTGCGAGAAGCTTGGCCTTCACCTTCTTGTGACACCCCATGATGAATGGGCTCTTAGTAATGTTGTGCGCGGGTGGGATTTACCCGCAGTCAAGATCGGCTCTGGTGAGCGAGGTAATTGGGATTTTATCAGACATTGCGCTGAATGGCGCCGACCCATGATTGTGTCGCTCGGAGGCTATTCGCGCCGCGATACGCTGAAGCTAGTCAACACCATCGAAGCCAGCGGCAACGACCAGCTCGCCCTGCTTCACTGCGTTTCGAAATATCCAATCATGAACGATGAAGATTTGAAGCTTGACGAGATCGACCGGCTGGCCATGCGGCACAGCGGGCCGGTGGGCTATTCATGTCATTGGAATCCGATGAAGCGCCCAGAAGCAGTAGCCCATAATGCCGTGATCATGGGGGCCAACATTATCGAGCGGCATATAGGACCCGTCATCGATCCATCTGTAGATAGCTCTAATGATTTACGGGTCGCGACATATTTGAGGAATTTTCGTTGGTATGTAGAAGCCATCCGAAAGGCCGAAAAATGCCACGCGTCTGTTTCCTGACCGGCAAGCGCGGCGGCTTCGACGCCATGCTACCCACGCTTGAGCTGATGGCTGAAGATCCGCGCTTCGATCTGAGCGTGATCGTGACTGACCAGCACTTGATGAAGGAATTCGGCCAAACGTCCCATTATGTCAACAAGTTGCTGCCCAAGAAGGCCAAGCTTTATTTGGCTGATAGCTGGCAGCAAGGCGACAGCGGTTGCGCGCGGGCACGGGCCACTGGCCGCTGTTTGGAGAACACGGCCAGGGCACTTGAACGATTGAGGCCGGAAATATTGCTCATAATTGGTGACAGAGGCGAGAGCCTGGCCGGCGCGATCGCCGCGCACAACATGGGAATTGCCATCGCTCATGTGCAGGGCGGAGATATCACGGGCTGCCTTGACGACGCCAATCGCCATGCGATTACGAAGTTGGCTCACTTACATTTCGTTACGGATGGAAAGGCGTGGCTCGTTCTAGAACAAATAGGTGAGCATTCTGGCCGTATTCACGTCGTAGGCGATCCCCATGTGGATGCCCTGCTACGCATCGAGCTGATCCCAATCGATAAGCTCATGAAGCGCTACAAGTTGCCAGTGCCTCCCGAGAATTTCCTCTTGGTGCTTCAGCACCCCGATACTTTCAGGCCCGACGACGCGACCGAAGACATGATCCAGACGGCGCGGGCCGTGGTCAGCACCGGACTCAGGTCGCTATTCATCTATCCCTGCTCGGATCAGGGCTATAAAGGCATGGTCACCCTGCTCAATAAGCTGCCCGAGCAGTATCCGCAGGTGACTGTCCACAAGAACATTCCGCACAAGGAATTCATTGGCTTGCTGAGCATGGCCGGCTGTCTCGTGGGCAATTCGAGCGCTGGAGTGATTGAGGCTTGCTATTTCGGCACACCAGTCGTGGACATAGGAACGCGCCAGAACGGCCGTAGAAGGCCACAGAACGTGATTTGGTGCGAAGAGGTAGTCGAGGCCCAGATCTATGCAAAAACGCGTCAGGCGCTCTCTGTGGGCCGTATAGCGCCTATTCAGCCCTGGGGCGACGGTACGGCTTGCCGGAAAATCGTAGAAGTACTGGCGAATTTGCGGGTTGATCGGCAGCTCTTGAGCAAGGGAGCCGGATAATGGTCAAAGCATATTTCGATAATAGTAGATGCTGGGATTGTAAGCCATTTGAACCAGCTCCCCCACGCTATGCTGAGGTATTGTTTATAAACACTCCAAAACACATTGATTTATATCAATATCCCAAAGCGAAATTAGTTGCTTGTGCTTGCACTACGCAACCTCAAGTCAAGTTGCCACGTGGACGTCCGATGGCCTTTTTAACGCTCTATGGCGATCCGATCCTCGAACAGATCACCAGCACTGTCGATCACACGTGGTGCCTGATCTTGGCCCTCAACAACAGATTGATAAAGGCGAACACCGATGTCCTGAATGGCCGTTGGGACCGCTTTTCGAACGGCCGCCCATCCATGCTCAGCGACATGCGGCTCGGTGTCGTAGGCTATGGCAGGATCGGTATGCAAGTTCTCAGAATTGGCACCTTCTTCGGGATGGAGACGCAGTTCATAAACAGCACCCCAGACCGCGCTTGGCTCGAAGACTGCGACATCGTGACGCTCCATACGCCACCCAGCATCGGCCCCGTCCTTGATCGCCGCAACATGGACGGCATCACACATGGCTGCCTGATCATCAACACCGCTCAGGGCAACGCCGTCTGCCAATGGGAATTGATCGACGCTCTTGACAGCGGCCGATGTGGGGGAGCAGCCTTGGATGTGTTACCCGGCGAATTCGAACCGGGCTTCAACGCAGCCGAACATCCGCTCGTGAAATACGCACAAGATCACGACAACCTGCTCTTAACACCCCACATCGGCGGTTCAAGCCGCGATGCCTGGGGCATGACTCAACGGCGTATCGTGGAGAAGGCAGCCCAATGGTGTAAGGAGAATTTATGATGAAACCCATCTGTGTTAGCTGTCATCGGTTTTTTAGGCCAACTAAAAACGGGCGATATTTCATCGAGGGTATGCCGAATGGCAGTGGGATAGAGCCTGGACTAGCCCAAGCTGAATCCTGGCTGCCCTATAAGCTCTGGTGTGGCGATGAGTGGACTTGTCAGGGGTGTGGGGCTGTAGTCATCGTCGGTTGTGGTCAGCAACCGATCAGCGTGCAACACGAGCACGGCTTTCAACAGCGTCTAGAGTCTTTTGGAGCCACGTTTCAGGTCAACGATTGCTAGCCTAATGGTGTCAGGAAAATCTGACATAGTGGACATCGCCGGAGAGCTTCGGCACGAGACCGAGAAGGCTTTTCTGATATTCGATGGCACCAAAGAAGTTTGGCTGCCCAAGTCCAAGGTCGAATATGACGAGGGCGACGGGACGTTTGCGATGCCGGAGTGGCTGGCTTTTGACAAAGGGCTGATCTGAGAAGACTGCCGAATGGTGTAAGGAGAATTTGTGATGGACGACTGGAAACAGCGCATAAATTGGTATCGACTCCTGGCCGAATGCGTAAGCGGCGAATCCTTGCCGCCCCCGGTGATCGTGCATAGAGACGAAAACGGCAGGATCACAGGTACTACTGGCGGCTACCCACAAAGCCGATTCACGCGTCCTCCATTCGAAGACTCGTGGATGACATGACAGTTTGGATCGTCATACCAGCTCGTGGCGGCTCGGAGACCGTCCCGCAGAAGAACGCCCATCCGCTTGGCGACTTCAAGCTCTATGAGTATGTGATCCGAGCTGCCCGCTACTGGAACGGCGCTCACCAGATCATCGTCAATACCGACATCCTAGAGCTTCAGCATTACGCCCAGAGACATGGCTTGACCGTGATCCGCCGCAGACCGGAGCTGGCCGGTCCCAAGGTGCCGATCTGGGACGTGTTGAAGGACATGCTCACGATCCCCGGCACTCCAGCCGACACCGTGGTCCTGCTTCAGCCCACGTCGCCGTTCGTGACGCCCATGCAGATCCAAGAATCCTGCAAGCTGCTCTGGGACCCACAGCTCAACGCCTCTAGCGTCCAGACCGTGATCAAATGCCCACACAACCATCACGCCTATAATCAGCGCCTGATCCCAGAAGGCCACGTCAAGTGGGCCTTCCCGGCGAAGCGTAAGAAGGCTTACCGGAAGCAGCTTAAGCCGCCGCACTATCTCTTCGGAAACTTGCTGGCTCTTTGGGTGCCATCGGCGCTGGAGCAGGACACGCTATGGCCCGAGCCTTCGCTGGCTTACCATATCCCCTTCGAATATGGCCTGGACATTGACGAATATCGCGACTTCGCCACGGGCGAGATGTACCTGCGAGACGAAGCCGTGATCCTTCCGCACATGATGGAGGATGCTTTTGATGCCGAACGAGAAGATCACGTGCCGCTACTGCCACATGACTTTCAGGATACTTATTAGCAACAAGCCGCGTGGCGAACGGCTGATCTGCTCTGAGTGCGGGCGAAAGTTTTGTGCAGGTAACAACTCTCTGACAGGCAAAGTGCAGGTCTACATCGAGCCCAGAAATCACAAGCAATGGAAAGGCGTAGAAAAATATGAAAGTGGTTGTTTTAGGGGCTGACGGCTATCTAGGCTGGCCGACCTGCATGTGGCTGGCCGAACGTGGCCACTACGTCACAGGCATAGACAATTATATCAAGCGTGCTTGGGAGATGCGATGCGGCGTCAGCCCTCTATGGCCTGTACCAACCGCCAAAGATCGTACCGAAATGTTGAGTGACTACACTGGAGGTATGTTGGCTTTTCATAGCGGCGGCTTGCTTGACCACCGCTTCATTTACAAAATTCTGGCGGAGAAAAAGCCAGACGCCATTATCCACTATGCCGAGCAGCCCAGCGCCCCGTTCTCCATGATGGGCCGGCGCAGGGCAGCCGAGACGCAGCACAACAATGTCATCGGCACACTCAATTTGCTGTTCGCCATGCAGAAATACTGCCCCGAGGCCCACCTGATCAAGCTCGGCACCATGGGCGAATACGGCACTCCCAACATCGACATTGAAGAAGGATGGATCGATGTCCACCACAAAGGACGGCAAGACAGACTACCGTTCCCCAAGCAGCCCGGAAGCTTCTATCATGCGTCTAAAGTACATGATTCCACAAATATCCTCTTCGCTTGCCGAACTTGGGGACTCCGAGCTACTGACCTTAACCAAGGCGTTGTTTATGGAACTAGAACACCGAGCCCCAGTGATGTTAGCAGAGAACTTGCTGGAACTTCTTTTCATTACGACGCGATCTTTGGAACAGTCCTTAACAGGTTCCTCGTCCAAGCCGCAGTCGGACAGCCCCTCACCGTCTACGGATCAGGCGGACAGACCCGAGGGTTCCTACACATAAGCGACACCATGCGCTGCGTCGAGCTGACCGTGCTCAATCCCCCGGAGCCGGGGGAATTCCGCGTGTTTAACCAGCTTGCCCAGACATGCAGCATCCAAGATGTAGCCAATCTGGTGGCGAAGCACTGCGACGCCTCGATAGCTCATCTGCCCAACCCTAGAACAGAAGCCGAACACCACTATTACAAGGTGGAAAATCGCGGTCTTCGAGCGCTCGGCTTCGAGCCGAAGCAGCTCATTGAAGACCACATCGAGCCGATGTTTCGCGACGTTCAGAGGGCTGTTGAAGAACATCCGGTCGATCTGGACGTGCTGCGGCCGAACGTGAAGTGGAAAATGTCATGACTCAGCCGGACAAGCATGGGTGGAGGCTGATTGAGAGCGCGCCAAAGGATGGAACCAGTGTACTTGTCTTTAATGGTGCGGTTTATACCGCGCGGTGGGAAGAAATGAAACGGGTGCCGAATAGATGGCAAATTGATCTTGGGCCAGCAATGTGGGTGCAGCCTACCTACTGGCAACCCCTCCCCCATCCTCCCGAGGAAGTGTGATGAGTGACATAGATAAGCTTGTTAAGCAATTGCGCAAACGGTCCGATGAATCTGGCATCACAAATCAGGCAGCCGACGCCCTAGAGCGCCTACAGGCAGAGCTGGCCGAGGCGCGGGCGCAAGATGTCGAGGCCGCACGTAGCGCAAACTTGCCGGACGGTTATCAATGGGGCGATGATGCTATGGAGCAATTCAACTTCGGTAAAGAGCGCGCGGCACAAGCTATAGAAGCCCTCGCCGCCCCTGCGCCGGAGCCAACCAACGTATATCTCAATTGTACTTCTTGTGAATGGTCGGAGAAGTATGGACAAACTGATAGATCAGAGTGCCCTCAGTGTGGTAGCGCCATCTATAAAGCACTGAGATTAGAGCCCACCACGAGCGAGGCGGAACAGCCATGTGAGATCAGGTGGTGCAAGAGCGGGATACCTGCAACGAGAGACGCCACAGATTGCCATGATGATGGCGCTTGGCGGGTTTCAATTTGCCAGCAATGCTTTGACATTCTCGGCCTTGACCGAGATGGAGCGGATTTGCCAAGTGACACAAAAGAGCGCCTAGCAGCACAGCAGCAGGGAGAGGGTAATGGGTGAATCGTGGGAAGACAATGAGTGCTATGACAGTTGGCTCAACGAACTTCGCGAAGACGTGATTGAGGGCGAATATGGCTATGAGCTCGGCGAATTCAACGTCTATGCAAATCTATGGTGGCCGTTATACGAAGAGGGTCTTACGCCGCAACAAGCCTTCAGGCGCGCTCTTGATGCCCACCGCCAAGCCCTGGAGGCGAGCGATGGCAAGAACTAGTGTATGATGATCTGGAAAGGAGAGAGACATGTCAAAGTTCAGACGAGTAAACGCAGTATCTTTTACTGGTGCGGGCGACACAGATGATGAAGCGCGCACCAATCAGGTACGAAGGATTCGACAATATGCCGATGACATGGAGGCAGGTACGCGCACCGACGATACAGGCGTACAAGTCCTCTACGACGGCGATCCTGGCGGCGGACCTTGTGCCCCTGCGGTACACATAGTCGCAGAAGTGCGACTGGATATACCGCTATCCGAAGACCAAGACGACGATGACTGACGCTTTCCTCACGTGGCAAAGCGCCATCTTGATGGCCGTTCTCGCTCTCTGCATCTACTTCCAGAGGCAGCGGCCATCAAGGCACGCCCTGCTAGCCATTGTGTGCTATGGGCTTTCGGTATTCTTGTTCAACGTCTGGGTTTTCTCGGACGACCTGGACTACGCCTATAAGCTGTTCAATGCTGGGATCAACGGATCGCTGGTGGTCTATCTTGGGGCGCTGTTCTACTTCCTGCTCGACCCACCGCGCATTGACGATCTTCTCACGAGACTGCTGTGGGGCTGCGTCCTGATCGCGGAACTTTGGGGACTGGTTTTCCAGAATATAGGCTGTAACTTGATAGCCGAGACAGCTACCAGAGCCGAAATCGCGGAGACTTGGGGCATCGGCGGTTCAAAATACGTCTGCGGCCGGGAGATTGGAGAGTGGTTCGAATTCACGCCATTGCTTGTCGAGATCGGCTTCATGGCTTGGATCATCCACCGCTGGGTTTGGGTACGGAACGTATTAAGGGATAATTAGCCATTGCTCCCGCATAATGGTTGACCACCAATGCGGGAGTAAAATAGAATGGCTTCGACCAAGAAGGTCATAGTCACTACGGCGAGTCTCATTGCCGTTCAGTGTTTGCTCGCCGGGGCATCTTACGCAGCTAGCTTGGCTGAAGGAGTGCCGGGAGTTTTGAGTGAGGCACTTGCAGCAGTAACGACCTTGGTAGTGCTTCAGACGGCCTTGCTGGTCGCCATAGCCCGCATTGCGTGGAAATTTTGGAAGGCTCAGCAGGAAGTCAGGGATACCCCACCCGACCCGTTTAATGCCAAGTTCGGAGAGCTGATCGAAAAGGACACCGATCTCAAGGCCCTGCTGACGCAGATCCTCACCAAGATGAATCGCCAGGACGAATCGCTCAAGCCCATCTTCGAAGATTGGGCAAGGCGAGAGGCCGAAAAGAAGGCGGACGATCTGCCGGCGCTCTAATTTCCCATACCAACCAGCCCACACTCCTGACATTCCAGCGAACTGAATGCTGGCCCATAGCACTCGTAGGGACACCAGAATGTCGGCAGTGGAGTGCAGGCCGTTACCAAGAAGGCCAGCAGAACTGCCCTACTCAAGGTTCTCACAGTTCACTTGGGCCAGCGGTCCCTTGGAAGTCATGAATTGCTGCCTGAGAGCGCTACGCTCTGCTTCACCTGCGTTGCAGTAATAGGCAATGCCGGATTTCGTCATGGTGACGATCTTCTCTTTCGCTCCGCAAGCGCCAAGCGCAAGGCTGGCGAACATAAGGATGATGATGGGTTTCATAGTACACTGTCCTCGTTGTTTGAGAGCCACCAGACCAGTAGCGGTGTCACTACGACGATAGCGCCTTCCCACCATTCTGGCGTCACATCGAAACCGAGGTAGTTGCCAGCCATGGCAACCATTGGGAAGGCCGCGAGAAGTGCCTTTCTGATGCCACCGAGTTTCATGGGTCTCTCCTTTAAGGTGGACCGCCTGCCCCCTCCAGCGCCCTTACACGTGTGTCCAGCAGATCCATGATGGAGCGATGCTGGTCATCCATACGTTGAGCGTCGCTTTTATCAAATCTCGGGTGATTGAGCAAATTGTCCGTCACAATCGATAGATCTTTCCTGAGCGATATTAAGCCGGGAACGATGGCCTTGTTCTGGACTGTTCGAACTTCTGTCACCTTGGCGACCAAGCCCACTTCAGGATCGGTTATCGTATCGCTCAGCTCCGAGATCATGCTGCCGACGAAAGCCAACCCGGCTACCAACACATAGACGGCGGCGCGCTCGGACAGCTTGACCCAACTGTTGTCGGCAATTTTACCCGCATCAGGCATGGCTTAATTCACGTTTTGTTCTATTAGACAATTACAAACACGAGTCCTGCCCATATAAGAGCTGTTATTACGGCTAGTTTGGGATCGAGTCCCGTGTCGTTCATTGTTCTGTTCTCCGTTCTGGCGGCAGAATTCCTTCCTTTGTTGCCGCTGCGAGCAACTTGCTCATAGCATTGATGAATTCTTTGGACCCCGGTGAGACCTGTATACCCTTGATCAGCCACCCTGAAGCAGCCGGACTTGATAACACGGCGGAAAGAACCTGCGGAGTGAACAGGATAGTTCCGCTCCCGATGATGACCCCAGTATTACCCGCTGCAAGACCTGCAACCATGCCGCCAACCGCTCCAGGCTGCATAAGTTGGATGGCCACGCGCCCGATCCCCTCAGCACCGGCTTTGGCTTGTGTGATCTCAAGCGTTCGGGCCAGAAGCCTAAAGCGGTTTCTCGTCACAGCGTTTGGGAACAGTTCTTTGAGGGTATCGTTGCCGAAAGCCCTGATCTGTCTGGACAAAGTTCGACCACTTAGTTCACCTGTAGTCGAAGCCTTTTGAATCAAGCCGGTCACAAATTGCTGTTGTACAGCCGGCCATGCATCGGGATCAGTTTTGTTGACCAAGTTTCGAACGCGCCGCACAGGATTGACAGCCCCACGGCGCGCAAAGGTGTCGACAACCAGTTCGGGATCTTTATTGAGCAGCGTTTTGACGAAGCGGGAATTAAAATCCTCGATACCTTTTTTCCAGAACCTATTAGCCGTACGCCACACCACAAGGGCCTGTGGATTAAGCTGCTTAGCTGCCTGAGACATGGCCGAATCTATGAGCGGCGAAGTACGGCGAGACAGGGTTTTCGCCTGACCCGGAATAAGCTCCTGGATGGTGCGGCTCACGAGCAATAGATCAGAGCGTAATTCCTGAGCTTCAGCGAACGTCACTTTGTCGGGACGATCAAGGATTTGTCGAGCAATGCGTTCCGTTTCGGGCTGCTTTAAACCACGACGTGTCAGAGCATCGGAAGCGATTTTCTTCGCCTCTGTGATGTCCACGATACGCGGCACGACGCCGGGGCCGCCCTGTTTGGCACTGGCCGCTGTTCCAGAAACAAGCAGATTATCGACTTGCTTAAAGCCCCCGCGTGCTACCGCCTTAAACGCCGCAGCTCCACCCTCAATCAGATCCTGGACAAGCGTTCCTGTCTCCTCTCGGCTCAAGTTTGGAGCCAGATTATCTGTAAAGCGTTCGACAGCTTTGCCAGCAATATCGATCGCCTTGCCGCGAACTGCCTGAAGCCTCCCGCCCCCAAATAGCGAGGACTCAGCCACATTCTGCATAATGTCAACTGCGCGGCTTTCCGACACTAGACCTGGAAGGACTTGACCACCACCGCCGCGTACTGTGGCTTGTGCTGCCGTAGCTCCTGGAGCAGTGCGTCCGGCTGTGGGGTCTAGGACTCTTTGAAGCCCTCTGCCGATAAGCCGTCCAGCTCCCTCGCCGGCAACTTCCGCGATAGCTGCGCCGCCAGCCGTACTAAGAGGACTTGCTGTGGGATCAAAGCTCTCGGCGGCCAGCGAACCGGCAGCGCCGCCCGCACCTGCTGCACCCATGCTTCTCAGAGTGGGAAACCTTTTGGCGACTTGAGGCAAAACTGCCCGGCCAACTCGTGATGCAGCCCCAAAAGGTCCTGCAATACCACCGACAGCTTCAAGCGCAATCCGACCTGCCGGCCCTGGCTCCAAATTCTCTCCGCGAGCCAAGATCTCAGCCTCACTTGCAACCCGGCTAGGATCACCTTGACCACGAGGAACGGCTTCGGGAAGCTGCCCATTCTGCCGTAGTATATTGACCGCAGCAACTTCATCAGGAGACAACTGGCGGAAACGCTCTTTAAGCAAGATTTGACGTTTTTCTGCAACACTAAGAGCCATTATTGAAGTCCTCTTCGCAGAAGCTCCTCGGCCTCATTTACAGCCTGCTCAGAAAAAAGTCCTTCAACACCGCCCAATTCTGGCTGCGCGTCTGACGGAGTAATCTTCCGAAGACCTTGACGCAGCTCACGCTGGAGTCGTCCAAAATTCCTCTTTGTCCTACGGAGTTTCGCCCTAAAGCGTGCAGGCGGATCAGTCACTTGGGGGAATTCATTTTTGAACCGCTCGAATTCGCTTTCCGTAACCGCTGCGCCCGATCGGAGCAAGATTAATTGATTAGCAAGAGAATCAAGCGCGGCCAGAAGATCATTTTCGTCGCTCGAAGTCTGACCAATAGCCGCCCTAGCTCGCAAGGTTCGCCCAGAAACGATGCCAACAGGAAGCTCGCCTCCGAACTTCTTTGTGAGATCCTCGATATCCTGGACTTGAGATATAAGCGCCCGGCCCTGTGCCAGCGCTGTTCGTTCTCCAGCAGAAGGCTGAATTACAACCTCGGGAACACGAACACCCGGCTCGCCAAGTCTCTGTTCTCCAACGACTCCTTGGCTCGGCGTACTCGTGAAGGCCGTCTCCTGCACTTCGCCTGAAGGCTGTGGAACAGAGCGGAAGGTTGTTTCTGGCCTTGTACGACGGAAAGTTTCTGCCTGCTTTGCCTTATTGAAGCCTATAACGGCTTTGGCGAGGTCTGACAGGGACACCTGCCGTGCAGCATCAAAGGGAATTCCCTGCAAAGCTTGACTCGTCAAAAATTCCGATAAAATCTTAGACTGTTGCTCGTCAGCCTGCGTGATTCCTTCAATCAGAAGTTTTTCGCGAGGGCTATCTGGATTTCCTCCTTGTGTCCGAAGAAAATCTTTGAGCAGGGTTTTTCTCAAGGGTCCTTGAGTGGTGGTGATAATATCAGCCAGCGTACCGAAGCGTTGAAGCTCTAATTGACGTTGCTGAATCTGCTCGACGCGAGCGGCGTTCTCCCTGGCCTGCCTGATCTGGAAGCCGGCGATAACGCCTCTGGTGATCTCACCGGCCATCGTCCAGGCGCCCTTTAAGCTCGCGAACCTCGGTATCCAGCTCCTTCACGGCCTGGAGCAAGATGCCCACCATATCGACCCAGTAGAGATTGAAGCCGTCGCCCACGCCGAACTGCTCGAACATGTCCTCGGCATACGGGCCGGCATGATCCAAAACGTCCAGATCCTCGCCGGGCTTGTACTGCCATTTGCGCACAGGCACGTGACGCAAACGCTCCAGCACATCGTCCAAGGGTCCGCGATCGACTTTCTTGGTCACGGAGCTAGCCGCAATGCCGGCCGCCGCTCCGGCTCCAATAAGATCGCTCATGAACTGAGCCTGCAACTGCCGCTGGAACAGGTCGGCTTGCTGCTCCAACTGCCTGGACTGGAACAGCGTGTTGAGTGGGGCATTGAGGCCCTGACTCACGCCAAGGAAGCTTTGCAGGGCCGGATTGCCGGTCGCGCCCACGGCCGCCAAGGGTCCGCCACTAAAGACCTGATCGGGATTGAGCCCCAGCACGTTCTGGAGCGAGGTGCCCCGAGCGCCGCCGGCCAACGCAGACAGCCCCGTAGTCTGCGCCAAGTCGCCGCGCCGGGCAGATTCCAACTGTTCCGTCCGGGTCTGCTCGAAGTCCTGGAGCGCTTGGATGCCCCCCGTGGTAGTCTCGAAGCCCGGCCCGAACTGCCGCCTCAAGCTCTCACGCAAATCGGCTTCACGCTGGCCCAGATCACCCAAGAGCGCGGGGTTGACGGGCAGCTCTCCCCGCACCGAGGCCAACTGCCTCTCGGCCAATCGGCTTTCGATCTCGTTCAAAGTTGGCGTCAACTGCTCAAGCTGGCCGAAGAAGTTGGTGAACTGCTGCTCGGTTCCCGTGAGGAAAACATCACGTAGCCTCTGGAGCTGCGGATCAAGAACAAGCGCGCCTTGCAAGGTGGGCGACGTATTCTGGAGCTGGTTCTGAAGTCGGATCAGCTCCGGGTTGATTCTGTTGACGCGCTGAGATTTGAAGTCGCCCGCACGGGTAAAGGACTGCTCTTCGACCACGACCGAAGGCGGCGTTTGCTGAATCTGTTGAGAAATCCGCTCGAATTCGGGGTTGGGCCGTCCGGCTTCCTCGCTGCGCACCAGACCCAGACTCTGGAAAAGGAATGGCTGAAGTTGATCGAACAGATCGCTCTGCTCGGTCGCCAGCACACGGGCCTCCCGTAGAAGCTCGGTCTGCTCCGAGAGCAAGGCGCGCTCTTCACGGGAGAGGCCGGTGCCACTGCCGCCACCACCGCCAAAGAGAAAACCGCCGCCGCCACCAGCACCATCAGGCATCTTTCAACTCCCTGACGAACCACATATCGTCATTATCCTCGGCAAAGGGCTTCTGTTCAAGGAGCCTTCCAACCGCATCGACAAGACTGCCACTCGACTTCCCCACCGGGATCAAGTACTTGGTGACGCCGAACCAGCGCAGAATGCCTTCATACGCATCGAATAGCCTCAAGGCGACCCAACCCCGATTACGCCCTTCCTTGACAACGAGTGGCCCGGTCATCACCGCGTCCTTGCTGGGAAGGGTGGCCATGAATCCGACCAACTGCCCGTCGTCAAACGCCATCACGGTGGGAAAAGCCATTTTCATGTCATCTCTGCCAAGAGACCTCAACAGCGCGTGGCAATTCCGATACTCCATGGGCTTGGTTGCTATGCGGTACAACATGGCTACGTAGAGCTGACACCCCTCGGATCGATCCAACCCACAGTGTTCACGTGATACTGATCAATCGTGGCATTGGCTCGGCTTCTGATCCGCGAATTGTTGTTCGTGCTGACGATGACTTGCGTCGTGTCGAAACTGTTCGCACCGCCCGCATTGCCACCCGGAACGCCGCTCGCCACTACATCCACGTCGGTCGTACCCGGATTTGAGATATAGACGGCATAGGGCACGGCCGCATCGTTCGTGAAGACGTTGAGAATCGCATCGGCCTTTACATCGGGTGGAGTCGAGATCTCATCGAGCCGAGCTGTGCTGCCAAGGGTGTTTATGAGCGAAATATCCAAGATGGGCGTGTCCCACAGAAACCGATTGCCGATCTGGGTGAAGCCGAGAATGGTGGTGGCTCCGCCCACCTTTACGGAACCGACGCGGCGGAATACATCATAGCCCGAAGCACTCGTCAGCAGATTCGATGCGGTGATGGCGCTGTCGAAGCCCATATCCACGTCCCGCCTGTTGCCGGCTCCGAGGACGAATGTGTGATACCAAGTGCTGGCCGTCAGCGTTATCCCGGTCGGGAAGCCGCCCGCGTCGTTCCCAGCAGCCCAAGGCGCATCGATCTGTTTGACCACGTTGCTCGTGCTGGTCATGATGACCTTGTTCGTGCTGTCGCTGCATTGACCGCTGTGGAAGCGGATGTCATTGTCGGTGTCCACCGGGCCATTCTGCATCACATAGCCGTCAAGATGGCCACGCAGAGGCACACCGATATCGCGCTTGCTCAGACGCGCAACTTCCCCGAAGCGGCGGACAAATCCAGGAACTCGTGTCAGAACGCTCATGACGCCTGATGCACATAGCCGTGGATGGCGAGGACATTAGCGGTCCCGGCATAAGCGCTCATGACATTAGCCGTGGTCGCGGCTGCCATGATCAAGCCCGGCACCACCAGATGAAGACCGTCCTGGGCTGGGATTGTCATCGGGATCTTGGCCACCACATTCAGCGTGGCCAGTCCATAGTGCATGGTCAGCAACACATCCGTCGTGCTGGTATTGACCGCATAGCAGTAGACCTCATCGAAGGTTCGAACACCGCTTGTCGGCCCCGTGTGGATTGTCGTCATGCCGGTAGTCGCCGTGCCCGTGACGGAGATACCGCGCCCTTGAGCGCTGCCAGACAGAACGCCTTTGCTGAATACTGCCATTACAGGAATGACCTCATGCTGATGATAGCGCCCGTGTCGCTACCAAGGCTTTGCAAATTGTTGGCCGGACTCTCGTACCACTGAGTCTTGCCGGTGATCTCCGCAATGATGTTGCGAAGCCGTTCAAGCTCGCCGGCCAATGTGGTGGCTTGGCTCTCCGTGCCCACCTCGCCCGGATCGGCTGTGGACTGCATCTCGACCACGCTTGAGGAATAGTCATCGAACTGAAGCGGCACACCGTTATCGATGTGGTTTTGATGATCCGTGTTGTAGATGTTGGCCGTGAGGACGGTTCCGGCGGCTCGGGTCGTATGGCTATAAAGAGCTGCCATGGTCTATTCCTCGACTTCAACCGCCCGTAGAGGCTTCGCTGTCCCAGCCCGACCTGCGGTAATGTACTCTGTCGGGCCGGAAAATCCAAGTAGGGTCGAAATGTCCGCCATGTAAAGCGTCTCAAGACCATCCGGCCCCATTGCTAGAACACGAGGTTTACACTGTTTGCACACATCACTCACGTGTCCCGCCCCGTCATCCATCTCCAAGACAACTTCATCATAATTGTTCGTCTTGGCCAGGAGCAATCGTTCGCGGATCACGGTTCGCCCGCCGACTCTCCGAACGTCCTTAAACCGATCATCAGGGACCATGCTCATCAGGATGGAACCGCACAGATTGCAGCGCGTTTCCGTGATCGCGCCATTCTCCCACTTAACACCCTCGAAAACCTTGAGAAGTTTGCTGTCGCGCGCCTTCTGGATTCTCTGTTCCAGTGCCCGGTTCATAGCCGCTCATTGCTCCGCTTGTAGTACAGGATGGCCTCGGCTATCGAGAAGTCCTGGGCATCGCCGGAGTTGCGCCCGGCAATGGCAAAGCGCCTGCCACCTCCCGTAATGCGCTGCCTCTTGTTAGTGACCCGATCATTCGCCAACTTGTCGGTATCCAGGGTGAAGCTGCCCAGTGTGGCCCCCGTCGTGCCGAGATTGAACTGCACCGTCTGCGTCACTTCATCATCCCACAGGATGTCGACGGACAAGTTCCAGTCTCCCGTAGGCTCGACAACCAGCTCCAAGAAGGAGCCATTCTTTCGAAGCGTGCCGAGCGCGGGGTCCGCCCGCGAGAAATCATCGGAGCTGGTTCGGAATTTGCCCTCATAGCCCTGGGTGTTAACCACGCTTCCCACAAGGAATTCCAGAGATCGTGCCGTCGTGTCCAGGTTGAACACTTCTCCCCCAGCGCTGCCAATCCGTGGGCGGGGAATCCCATCGGGGTCTTTGTAGAGCCAGATGGAGCGGGACGAATCGAAGTCCGAGAAGCGGAACCTAGGGAAGTCGGGCCGGTTGAAGTCCACGACCAAGCGGCGCTCCGGGATGCTGCTGCCGATACCCGGCACCGCGAAATGGACCTGACGTTTGGCTTCATAGAAGATGCCCTGAACCAGCCCGAGACCGGACAGATTGATGTTCCTCCGAATGAACGGCCCCATGTCCTGAGCGTCCGACAAGCTGCTGTTGAGGAAGTTGCCGAACTCCAGCGCAGCCGACACGAGATGGACGTTGCCGCTGGTGTCCATCATGATCACATCGTCACTGATCAGGAACATCATCAGGCCGTTCTGCGCCCCGATCTTGTCGGTCAGCCGGTCCACCCGCCAATTCGACACGGTAACGTCCGTGGTATCGACCACATAAAGGCCCTTTGGGAACTTGGCGGCAATGACGATGCCTTTGAAGGAGACGGCCGCGACCAGCCGTTCGCCCTCGCCGGGGAACACGGAGAGCGAGCCGGAGCCCGTCCCGGTAAAGCCCTCGTGGTCAGTGGTCGTGCTGTAATAGAGCCGATGCGGATCATTGGTGTTACCGCCACCCCAGATACGATCCTCGTGATTCAGTCCGAAGCTGGGATTTCCCGACGCCCAATCCGCCGGGGGTGTCGCAAGATCGCTTGTCGTAGCACCGTCCGCAGCGAGGACTTGAACGGCATTTTTTCCCGTAAAGATGAACAGCTTCCTGTCAAGAGCCGCGCCCTCCTTGCCGCCCTCCACGAATATCGGAACAACGTCGCTCGCCGTAAGCCCGGATTTAAGAGTGTCGCCAAAAGTCCCCCCACCGCTGTCCTTGAGAATGGTTCCGGCGCTGGTCATCACGATGGCCCGCTGCGAGACGCCATCGTGATCCCAATCCCAGCCGCCTATGACTTCAGGCGTCCCGCCTATGGCCGCATCGGTATAAAGCTCTGCCCCGCCCTCTTTCTGGAGAGTCCCGTTCTCATAGGTGATGTTGTTGGCCTCAAGGAGTCGTGACGGCGAGACTTGGGACAGGTTGACATTACCCGTTAGACCATCCTGTCCGAGGCCGATGCTGATCTTTTCGCCCGTATAAACCATCAGCCGATGATCACCCCGCCCTCTGTGCGCAGCGGACCATCGCGGAACTCACGATCCGGCCTTGGATAGATCCGGCCCAATTCCCTGCTGAAGAGCGTCAAGCGATAGCGGTTATCAATCGCCATGGCTCGAAGACCCTGCCGTGCTTGAAGCCCCATGGCCTCCGCCTCGCTGTCCTGCTTCTCTTTAAGCACGTAAAACAGAGCCATGTCGGACAAAACCGAACGGTACTGGAACGGAACAAGCGGCTCTGTAGAGCCACTTGCCAAATCCGCAGCGGTACGCAGATAGGAATAGTCGGCTCTTATCAGGGCTCCACTTGTCGCACCTCCATAATGGGAAAAGCGCACCTCCCGCTCGCCGATCATGGCAAAATTTCGGGGGACGCCCCGCTTTATCTCTCGCAGCGGCCACTCACGATCAAGGCTCGATTCATCCATGCCGTGAATCTCTTCCCGGCCCTCCTGATAAACACGCATCGGCCCAATGAGGTGCAGCACATCGGTCGCAAGCGAATAATTCAACTGGAATATCTTGTAGCTCACGGAAGAGGCCGTGATTCCGGTGTAGACGCTGTCCAGATCGAACACCGTGCCACCGGGAGAGAAAATGATCCGAAACACGTCGGCATGATCGTCGGACTTGAAATATCGGCCAAGAATGGTCGTCGCCAAATTACCCGTGGCCGTGACCGTCGTGTTGCCGTTAATCACGTCCACGGTGCCCGTGGCGAGTGCCGGATTGAGCAGCAAGACGCCGGGCGACGTTGCCAGCAGCCAGAGCCACTTCTCGTTAACTTCGGGATCGAATTCCTGTCCGCCGTTCCAGAGAATTCGATAGGCACGATTCAAATGGACGATGGTGCGAGAATCGAAATCCGAAGTGCCGTCCGTGGGCTCCCCAGCGCGGAACAGCACGTCTTCCTTGAGATCGTCAACAGTGCGGAGATTGGCCATCAGCGTCTCCGTGGTCGCCAGACCGGCCTATACAAGCCAGCGAGCAGTGGGCCGATACCCATGCCGGCGGTCGCAAGCAGGATATTAGTCAAACCCAAGCCTCGCGTCACCAAGTTCATGATGCCAAGTGCCCTCTGCGCTCAATGCCTTTGCCGCGATATATAATGGTTCCGGCCGAGTCCTCATGGATGGCGGCCCTGATCCACACCGTAGTCGCGAGATCGTTAAGAACGTGTAGCTCGCCCGGCGTCTGATCCGTGACTTGCCCATTAACAAGACAGCGCTGCGCGATCACATGGCTCAGATCCTCGTGGGCGTAGATGATCGTCCCCGTGGTAGCCGTTGACCATTCGACCACGACAGCCGTGGCGGGCGGATCGATATTCACACCATAGGCACCATTGCCGATCTCGAAGACCCCGGCGTTCGTGCGAGCCAGGATCACGCCCCCCGTAGCCGTGAACAGCTCGTACCCGACCGTCGTACCGAGAGCCGTGCTGGTCGGACCAAAGCTGACATCGAACCAAGTCATCACACGTAATCGAACCTCACTCTAAAGGGGTGATATTGCTGATCGATGTGATCCTGAAGAGGTTTGGGGCAATAACGTAGGCGAGAGGGCTGACGCTGAATTTTGCCCGCGCCCTTATGAGGAAAGCGGCCCAGATAGAGCCAGTCCGGGTCGATAGCTGTGTTCTTCACATTCTTGACATCGTGTTCGTAGCGCTTGAGCCCGAGGAACTGCGCCGCCAGACCCAACTGCTCCAATGGCGTATCAACGAAATCCTCGTAACGAACGAAAAGCGCCTTGCCCTTCTTTTCGAGGTTGTTGAGCAGTACATCCTGCACACCATTGAACGCTGCGCCGATCACGCCATTATCGGAAAAGGCGCTTTTCATCTTATCTTCGAGTGTGTTACCGGGCGGTATATCGATCAGGGGATTACGCAGCCAAGCGTGGTGATAAGACGCGAAGACTTCCTTCAGATCCCGCACCATTAAGATCATCTTGGCTTCGGGATAAAGATGGTTGAGGACGTAGTGCTGGCCGTTCCACAGCCGGTTCTTGTCGATGCAGATCTTGCGATGGCCGCCCCAGCTCTCGTGGCTGCGTTCTATGAAGCCGCGCAAGCCTTCAGCCATAAAGTCGTCCGCCTTGGACTGATTATGCGCCATGATCCCCTTGTACTCGGGGATGTCTGTATAGGCCGCGTTCATCCGCATCACAGTGCTGACCACGGGACTTGTATGCAAAACACTACAATCCCACCGCTGACTCCAGGCACTGCACCAGATTGTCGAGCCTGTGAAGGGCAGACCACCAACAGCATGAAAGGCCTTAATCATTCTTGGCAATTACCTTGATCTTGGAATCGCGATCTTCGGGGAAGAGGAACGCCGGCCGCTCGCCGTGCTGCTCGGCAAACACTCTGAGACTCACCCGCGTTGCCCAGAGATAGGGGAACTTATCGAACGGGGTGAGCTGGCCCTCCGCGCAAACGAGGTGACCGCAGCGCAACTCCTGCTGAAGCCACAGCCAAATCGGTGTGGCCGCCGGCATGACATCGGGCGTGACGAGCGGGGGGATGCCAACCCAAAGGTTGGCGACATCACAAAGGCGCAGAGGGTCGATGCGATCCCAATGCGCGAAATTGGGCTCAATGGTCATATCATGCTCCCGTTTCTGGGAGGGGGACGTAGTCTCGCACTTCGACGATGTTGGGATCGATCTCCGCAAGAACAATGTGGCCGGTATTCGTAGGCAGGGCTACAGCGGGACACAGACGGCAAGTATACTTATCGACTGTATAAGCCCCACCATAGTTTGGTGGCCCACGATGCTCAATCCATTCATGCTTACAACTCATGATTACCTCCGCTTCTACCTAGTTCCGGGCGGAATCTGGTTATTCGCCTCCAATCGATCCCAAATAGAACTTTCCATGTTAGACGCAATATTGCCGCTGGTCGTCTGTGTAGTCAAAATAGTTGTGCTGTCCGCAGTATCAAAAGTAACATTTTCATCAAAACCCGGCGGTGGGTTGTAAACTTTGAAGCCGTTGTCCATTAGACCATATTGAACACGAACAGAGACTTGCAACCCCTCAGTATGTGCTCCGGTCGATACCAAGCTTATATGGACTTCAGCCAACCTGATCAAGTCGAGCGTATCCGATACTTCCGAAGGTCGGTCGAAAGTGATCGTGGGATTGAGTGTCCAGTTGGTCATGCCATCAATCCACACTTTTCGGCCAAACAAGGCCGCTGAGCGTCGCAATATGGATCGTCTCGCCAGTGGTCCCGTTTTTCCACTTGCCATCGTCGGGATCGATGAACAACCGGTCATCGACATCGACCAGCCGATATGAATAGATCGCGACGCTATTGCTCTCGTAGACACACAGGGGCGGCGGGGGGTCAGGCATCTCGGTGACAGCCGTCACGCGGCACATGCCGATTCCGTCCAACTTACCGTCAATCCGATAGAGTGGGCAAAGTGCTGTCATATCATCAACCATGTTACATCACTGCGTTTGTAGCAACACAGACCACGCCGCCCGACATCATAGTTATGAAGCCAGCTGCATCGACCCAGACGTCTCCGTTGACCGGTACGGCTGGCGCGCCCGCGCCATGGAAGTGAAGCCCGGTGCCCAGCGCCGCCGTCTGTCCGACCTGAAGGCTCAAGGCAGCCGCATTTGTTCCAGGCCCCATTTGAAAGGCATTAAATGCGTTGGCGATAATTGAAGGCCCTGCTGCCGTTGTGTCTCCAAGTGCTCCTGAGCCGCCACCAAGGGCCTGAACATCAAATCCGCCGCGAGCGCGCCCTCGCGCAAAGGCGGCCCTGTCCGCCTCAATGATAGACCCGCTGGCATCGGCCTCGCCAGTGGCCGCGCCCGCATTACCAATGACACGAATAATACCGCCAGCAGCGGCACGCCCAAACGAAATCCCTCCTGGCTCCTGTACTTCGATTAGAGAGCCAGCCCCCGTTGCTCGACCACCACCCAATCCACCGGGAGCAGTACCTAATGTGCGAATGATTGACGTGGCAGTGACAGAGCCCAGCACTGACGAACCTTCGCCGCTCGCCTCCAGATCAGCCGTTCCGCCTCCAGAGGCATTATTGACCGACCCATGGACAAAAACACCCTTACCGAGTCCGCGCGCCCTGGATGTCGCGCCAGAATTGGCATAACCGTAAGCATGGACGAGCTGCCCCTGCCCCGTTGTTGCATAGATATAGACATCTCCATAGCCGCGTGTTCGGGCCACCATGAAGCTGCCGGCAGCGGACTGGAAGACGCGGCAAACATGAGTTCCGCCAGCCTGGGGATAGGCCCATAAGAAGGCACCTGCGGCTTGATTTTGGATCGTGGCACGTGAACCGACCGTGCTGTAATAGGTGTAGGCATATCCGCCCGTAAAGGAGCCAAACGAGGCCGCGTCGCAGATGATTTCCGCGACCTGATTGGCCCCGCTATAGGTGAAAGCGCTGCCAAACATGGAAGAGCCGCCGCCAAGCAATCGCATCCGAGCGGTGCCACTGGCATAAAAGGTATATATATTGCCAAACATCGCGATGGGTGGGAAGGTGCCGCCGCCGATCTGAAGCGTATTGTTCCCTGGCCCGATGCTGCGACCGCCAACGACGGAATAGGCGCCTTGTGCAGCGCGCGTGACGCTTCCAGTGCCGCCGACAAAGTCCGCACTCTCAGCGAACATCCGGTTGAACCGCAGGGACGACGAGCCGAAATTGCGCGTGCCGTCGGCATCCGGCGTGATAATGCCGGTAATAGTGTTGGAGCCGTCGCGCTTTAGGAAGGTGTTAGGATCTACAGCGGGCCGTGCCGTCATGGCTTACCCCGCAGCGAGCTTGAGCCCTGAAAGCTGATTGCGCAGCGTGCCGAGCGAGGACGCAGCGCTTTGGACTTGATTGTTCAGGTCGGCCAGCTCTCGCTTCTTGCGCTTAATGTCGGCCTTCAACTGAAGCTCTTCAGCACCGGCTGTCGCTTTAAGTGCATCAATTTCCATCCGAGCTTGCTGACTCATCTGATTGAGCTTGGCTTGAAGATCAGCCGTGCGCTTACGAGCCTTGGCGTCGAATTCTCCCTGCGCCTCTTCGATCTGCTTTTCCAAGGACTTCAACGTTCTACGAGCAGTGCTGTTGCGGCCCTTCAAGCTGTCAAGCGTCGCTTGCTCTTCGGCAATCCGTGCCTGGACCGACCTCAGATTACCCTCAACCTCGGAAGCGGCCTTAAGCACCTCTTCCGCATGTTCGAACGCCCTGAAGGCGCGAGCCATCTGATGGGCGTGTTTGGCGGCTTCGCTCGTGTCCATCACTTCTTCCCGCTGTTGGCCGTGATGACGACGGTGACGGCTCCCTGACTGGTCGTGGCCGTATCGATCCGAGGGCGGATAAGAAGAGGATTTTCCAGGATCACCTCGACCTGATTATCCGTAAAGCTGAGAGCCGAGTCCTGCGGGTTGTTGAGCGTGTCATAAGTGCCGGTGGCGATGTTGACGCCCTCGATGACAACGGCACTCGTATTCGTGCTGGCGAGCCCTTCAATGGCCACGGTCTTATCGGGATAGCCGGCCGCATCGAACGCAGAGCCCACATCGCCGCTGGCTGGAGTCGCGAAAGACCACGTAGCGACAACGACTCCGCGTGAGACCGGACTAAACGCTCCGTTGATCGTCGCCATCGGTCACGTCCTTCTTAGGCGGCCGGCCCCTTCTCGGGGTCTTTGGGAAGCCTGAGGATTCCACTCGCGAACTGGTCTCCCCGTTTTTCGACTCCGTATTCTCCGTTTTCCACCCCACCTCGTTCAGGATGGCCTTCGACACCTTGTCCAATTCCTCTTGAAACCACTCCGGCAAGTCCGCCTTCTTGATCCGCTGGCTGCCCTCCGAATATACCATTCCCCTCTGGATGAAGAGCGGCGGGCCGCTGCCCTGGCAGAGCCGCAGGTACGGATTGGTTGACTCCAGGCGGACCTGCTTGGTGCCCGCCACCGAGCGGTAGTTGTGGACCTTGTTCAGCTCCAGGGACATTGACAGGCTCCTTTTCCTGCATCGCCTTGATCGCCGCGACGGCCGGATGATCGGGCATCGTCTTGACTTGGCTGCGGCGATGGTAGCCGTAAAGTGGTCGGAAGGGGCGGCCAGTGGTGGCATCTACCTTGGTGTGATTGGCGCAGAGCAGCGATGTGCTTTGGGGCAGACTGAACTGCATCCCAAAACGACTCGCCTGCCCCAGCAGGTAGGCCACCGCCTGACCGCCCTCTTCGCGGGCCTGCGTGTTGGGGTAATAGAAGTCCGCCCCATACACGGTGAGCATCTTGACCTGCGTCACCATCGCGTAAGCGACGGCATAGGCCACGGTGTTGTTGATCAGATCGTCACCAAGCGCCTTGACCACGGTCTCCAGCGGATAGGCGACCGCATTGGGATAATCATCGTACTCGAAGCAGGTGATCACCGGCTTATCGTGCCGCTTGAGCTTGGCCGCATAGTCGGCGTCATGCTGCTCGATCCAACGCAGATCGTCCATCACGAAAGCCTTGTCGTGGCGGAAGGCGAAAGCGCCCCGGTTAACCGTCCAGATCTCATCGAAGGATTGCTTGTGACCCTGACTGCCGAACGCATCCCGGCAGAAGTCGTAAAAAGACGGCCCCAGAGCTACTAGGGCCACGCTCTTCGGGCGCGTTTGAAGCGCCACGTGAGGATCAGTGTTCACTGTTCACCAGCCAACTGCGGTTCCGCGAAGGATGATCGCGGCGGCATTGGCGGGAGCCGTGCCGGACGCCAATTCGGTGAACACCGCCGCCGCTCCCGCTGCCGTGGCCGAATTGCCATACATCTTGACGCCCGGACCCGTGGAGACGAACTTATAGCCGAACACATCGATCCCCGCATTGAAATCGTCGAAGATGATGTAATCGATATTTCGGACCATGCCGTAGCTACCGGGCGTGGTCGGGAGCGGGATACCGATGCCCCCCGAGAGCGGATAAACCCCGGCATTTCCACTGGCAATCGTGCAGACCACCCGAGTGGTCCGCTCCTTACTGTGGATCACCGTTCCGGTCGCCGTGATCGTCCAATCGGTTGCGGTCAGATCAGCCATGATCAGCCTCCATCAAGTGGTTCGGATCATCGCCAGATTGGCCGGCGTTTCCCAGGTCTGCTCGACGTAAAGCACGACATAGCCACGAATGCCCGTGGTCGCCACCGTGCCCATGTGAGCCTGAACACCCTCGCCTGGACTGACCCTGACCGCGCCCGTCACGAGCTGATACGCAACCGGCGTAGTGGCGATCCCGAGTGTCGTCGGGAAGGTGATCAGCGCGATCTGGGTGGCGCTCGTAGTGGCCGTTCCGACCGGCTTTTCGTGGGCGATCCTGACGGCACCTTGCGAAACATCCGAGGCGCTGTTCACGGTAAGCACGACGGCCGCACCCTTGATCAGGTGCGGTGTGATGCCAGGAGCCCAGCGGCCTAAAACGATGGTCGAAGCCTGCGTCAGATCGTGATCGAACTGCCCGGAAGCGGTGAATGCCGACGCCAAGTTGAACGGCAGCATCACCTCGTATGTGTTATGGGTGTAAGCCATGCTGCCCTCCTACGTGCTGGTGACATGAACGATGCGTGCTTCGCCCGCATTGCCCGTGTCCCAGATGATGCCGAATTCGAGGATGCCGTACCAAGCCACGGCCTTCGAACGCCCGAAGTCCTGCGGCATCGCCGCACGAAGCTCCGGTGTCTCGGCCTCGGCCATCGCCACACCGTCCATCCCGAACACGACGCCCTCGCCCAGCACTGAAGAGGTGCCGACCTTGCCGAGCGCCCTGTTGTGATTGGTTTCGATGAAGCGCACTTCCTCGATACGGCCGATCTCGTTGTTGAACTTGGCCGCCGGGTCCGTGTACTTGTGCCACTCCTCCCAAGCCGGATCGCGCTTGATGCCGCGCAAGCCGAGCGTTCGGAAGATGCCGATATAATTGCCGTCGACCTGAGGCGTGTGCAGCGTATCGAAGAGATAGTCACGGATCTCTTCCACATGGAACACGTTCATGTTCGATGTCGCTGCGGCCCCTGCCGTGCCGTTGGTCGTGATGTTGTTGCTGGTGAGCCCCGTTGGGACGTACTTGACCTGCGCAGTCTTGAACGCCGTCGCGACCTTCGTATCCAGGCCAAGCCGCATCTGCTCGGTGAGCTTGTTCTGGATACTGTTCTCGATATCGAAGAACGAAAGGTCTTCCGCGAAGGACGTGAACGGCACCGCCCGGCCAATCTCGACCACGGTGATCGAAGTCGTGGTGATCGAGTAATCGTCCTCGGGAATGCGAACGCCTTCCGTCAGATCGATGCTGGTGGGCTCGGTGATATTCTGAATTCGGGTCAGGGTGACGTTCTCGCCCTGCTTCTTGCCGAATCCCTCGATTGGCTGCACATGATCCATGAACACGCTGTTCTCCAGCGCCGCCAAATAGAGCCGGCGGGAAAGAGCATGTTGCTTGAACGTGCCAGTCGGAGCGTCGAACTGCCACTGGAATTGGGCCATGCGGGAAAATCCCCCTAAGCTGCCGTGTCGCTCTTACCAGCCTTTCGGCGGCTCTTGCGACGTTCACGAAGAGCATCCGTCATGGTGAGGACCTTCTCGCCTTCGGCAGGCTTAGAGGCATCCGGCGTTGCGGCCGGACCTGCCCCAGCCTCAACCGCCGTGCGCGGCGGAGTCGGGGGTTTGGGATCTTTGGGACCGAACTGCTTGACCAGCCCCACGATGGTTTCGCGCGTCAGATCGGCCAACTTGCCGCTCGCCTCAGTGGCGGGCAGGTTGCCGAGAGCGCCCATGTTCTGGTTCAGGACCGACTCCACGATTGTCTTGTGGGCCTTCAAGTCCTCATTCGAGTCATAGAAGTTGCCCCAGAAATCGCGCATCGCCGTCGTGGCCTGATACTGGCTGGTCAGCTCCTTGGTCACGTCCTCGCGGATCTTGTTCGCAAAGCCCGCCGGATCGTCCATCATCAGCTTTTCCCAGTCGGTCTCGCCGGGCTCAGCAGCCGGTTCCGGCGCTGGAGCGGGCGCAGCCGTGGGCGGCGCTTTACGTAGCTCGTCAAGCTGTGTCTGGAATTGCTGATTCTGCGCTTCGATCAGCGCGGCCGTCGCCTTGTCAACCTGGACTTCTTGGTCGCCAACCTTGACGGCCACAAGCTCTGGCGCGGACTCGGGCGGATCTTGCGGGCTCTTCGCCAGAATACCGGGATCAGGCTCGGGCGGCGTGGGATCGGGCTCGTTGTCCTTGGGGGCTGCTTTCGCCATCAAATGTTCCCCTGTTGTTCGGCCCTTTTAGCATCTGCTTCCATTTCACTCAAGAGCCTTTGTAAAGTAGCCAATTCGGCTATATAGCCGAAGGCGCGCTGCGGCGTCAAAATGTCACCCCAATACTCGGTGGTGGCGCGCTGCAATACCGCCGTTTCGGCGTCCAAGATACGATCCGCGAAGGCGCTGCGAAGCGCGGCGAGCCGTCTTGCCCGTGTGATCGCATCGCCCGGATCGACTAGTGCAGGCTCAGCCAAACTGCTTCAGGCTCCCATTGATCTGAACGCCGCTCGGCACGAACAGCGTGCGGCGGCCCTCAAGCTTCTGCACGTCTTCCTGCGTATAGGTCTGGAGCAGAAGCAAATTGTTGATGACGGTTTCGAGGAATTCGATCCGTCTGCGCAGATCGTCGCGGGGCAGGGTGTCCTTGTGGAAATAGTACCACTTGGCGAGTTCGCCCATCTTGTCTTCGGTTTGGCGGCTCATTTTAGCTTGCGGAAGCCCCGTTTGATATCACGCATCCTCAGCTCTCCAGCCTTTTTCCTTCCCATACTAAGGACTTCTTGAGCGCCCGCGCCAGTCTTAGAGCTGGTCATAGCTTTTTCCGTGGCTTTACGAATCCGCCGTTGTCGAACAGTTTGTCTTCCACCAACGGCACCGAAGGGGCGCAGCGGGGGAATCGGGTCCATTCCACCCAGAACCATCTTTTTGCGCTTCTCTTCACTTCCTTTAGGCATTAGGATTTCCTCGTGGGCACTCCGGGAAAAGCCACTTTCGTCTGGCCCCGCTTCAGCGTTGGCTTGTCGAGCACTCGAAAGCCTTTACGCATCTCAGCCTTGGTGAAAGTGCCGGAACCGCGCATCGAGCGCTTCTGTTCGCGGGAAAGACCGGCTTCACTCATGGCTATGGCGACGGCCTGTTTCCTTTTCGTGACTTTAGCACCAGACCCGCTGCGCAGCGTTCCGCGCTTGAATTCCCCCATGACCTTGCGAACTTTGCCGTCAGCCACCGGACCACTCCACGAGCTTGCCGATGACGGTCAATAGCACGATGGCGGCCGAAATGGCAACGCCGATTAAATAAAGCTCAAGCATCGTCTTGCTCCACGACAACAGTGCCCTCGACGCAATTAATGACGCCCCAACTCATGGTGCCATACCAACCGATATCCGATTTCGGCTTAGGAGATCCGCGAAGTTTCCACCAAATCCACCAGAGCCGGTTACGCCATCCCAACTTCAACCCCCACATTGGATTTATCAGCGTCATCTCTCTCGCTCCAGAACATATTGAAACCTGCCGTCCGCTATAGTGCTGTCCGAACCACTGCTGAAGCCGGTGATGGCGACAACCAAAGTGCCCGCCGTGGTTTTCTCGAATGGTATGCTCAAAGTATCACGCCAGTCTTCCGCATTGTTGTGGTCGGGCTTACGCACATCGGCATTGCCGGCGTCGTGCATGAAGGTGGCCGCGCCCGCGCCACTGCTCTTCTGTATAACTATGCGCGAGAAGCCCGCAGTTCCACCTTTAACGAATTCCCATTCGATGTAGAGGCGGAAACGCGCGTCCAAGGGCTCATCATCGAGATTCATGGTCGCCAACACTGTGCCGGCAGCCGTCACGGTGGTCGCCCCACCCGTGTTCGAACCGCTGTCGATGACGCCCATATAATGGACCGCCGTGTTGCTGGTCGCGCTCGCGGTGCCCGTGTAGACAACGGCTTCCATTTCGTCATTATTGTTATCAAGCGCTATGTTGTTCCAAGCACGCACACCCGAAATCCCAGCAGCATCG
>JBPCVQ010000448.1:0-8576 GCA_051010395.1 Geminicoccaceae bacterium
AATAGGCGGTCTGCACCCAGCTGATCAGGTCCTTGTCGACGCCAAGCTCGGCTTGGATCGTCGGCAGGGAGGTGACGACCACCTGGATGTCGAGGATCGCCATGAACATGCCGAGGCACATGGCGCCAAATCCACACCAAAGCAGCGGTCCGGCGGTGCGCTCTTCGGTCATGGGCGCGCAACCCTCACGAGGCGGCGAGCGCCTGGTTCTCGGCGCGGATACGGATGGTCAAGATGATGGCGTTCAGGATCGAGAACAGAAGTGCGTACCAGAGCAGACCGAAGGCAAGCGGCAGCACCAGGATTTCAGCAGCGACCACGCAGTAATTGGGGTGGGAAACCCACCTAAACGGCCCCTTGTCCACCAGCGGCGCCTCTGGCAGCACGATGATGCGCGTGGTCCAGCGCTGGCCGAGTGTCGCAAGCACCCACACGCGAAGGGCCTGCAGAACGACGAAGATGCCGATCCAGTGCAACACCACATCCCGGTCATAGGCAAGAATCCAGAGACCGATCAGCCAGGCGGTATGGACGGCTACGATAAAGGGATAATGCTCCGGCGCCGCTTCGCGCGCGCCGCGCTCCAAAAGCCATTGCGTGTTGCGCCTGGCGATCCAGAGTTCGCTCAAACGCTGCAAAGTCACCAGAAAGAGGATGAAAACCGCTAAGGTCATGCCGCCCTCATAAGTCAAAGACGTCTCGTAAGCGAGAGACAATGGGCCGAAAATCCGGGGCCGAGAGCGGTCAGCGCTGTCCGCCCCGGCAGCCCCGCCTGCATCAGCCGCTCAAGCACGAAAAATACCGTCGGTGCGGACATATTGCCGAAGTCCGCGAGCACCGACCTTTCATGGTCGAGGGCACGGCGTTCAAGCGCCAGTGTTTCCTCCAGGGCCATAATCACCTTGCTGCCGCCGGGGTGACAGCAAAAGCGATCGACATCCGCCTTGGTGAGCCCCATCCTTCCGAGGATCGCTTCAATCGCCGGGCCAAAATTCCGCTCAGCAAACGGCGGGATCTCCCGATCAAATATCACACCTAACCCTTCGGGATCAACGTTCCAGCCCATGATATCGAGTGTGTCCGGCCAGGTATGCTCACCCGCCCCCTCGACCTTGCAGAGCCCCCCGTCACCGGCGCCGGCGCGCAACACGGCAGCGGCAGCGCCATCGGCGAAAAGCGCCGTCGCGACGATGTTCGCCTTGTTGAGCTGGTCCAAACGAATGGCGACCGAGCAGATCTCGACCGCGACCATCAGCACGTTGGTCCCGGGCCGGGCCTCGGCCAGCCTCGCGGCGAGCGAAAGGCCGGCCGCCCCGCCTGCACAGCCGAGGCCGAACACCGGCACGCGCGTGACGTTCGGGTGAAAACCCATGACGCCGGCGACACGCGCCTCCAGACTCGGCGTGGCGATGCCGGTGGAGGAGACCGTGACGATGGTGTCGACCTCGGGGGCTGCGAGCCCCGCTGCTGACAAGGCTTTCCCGGCCGCATCAATGAACAGCGCCTCGGCGCCCTTCAGATAGGCTTCGGTGCGATCCGGCCAGTGGTGTTCCTGCATATACCATTCACGCGGCATGACCACGTGACGGCTGGCGATCCCGGCCGTGTAGAAGACCGACACCAGCCGCTCGAAATCCGGATAACGTTCGGCGAACAGGTCGCGCGCCATGGCCGCGATTTCGCGCTGATCGAGCTTGTGGGGCGGCACGGCGGTGCCCAGGCCAAGGAGGGCGGCCGGAGTAGGCCCGGCGAGGTAGCGAGGGTCGATCGAGGGGCAATCCGTAGTCATCCGGGTCCATTTCAAGGCATTGGGAGACGGGGAGCTAACAGGACTGTGTCCGGTTTGCTCCATCTCCGCCGCTAGAATTTGCCGATTTGTCGCGTGGAGTTGAGCTGGTGTGATGGAGTTCCCGGTATGAGCGAGGAAAGCATTTCTGATCACGCAAACGGCGCATTGCACGGGCTCGTCAACGCCCGGCTGCTGGACTAGGCTGATCATGCTCATCCGTCTTGGGATGAGCCAAAGGCGTCTGCAGGGAGATCCGGAATATGGCCAACACCGACATGCCGCTGCTCGGCTACGGCACTTTTCCGCTAAAGGACCAGGAGGCGAGGAGCTGCGCTCTTATGGCGCTGGAGCTCGGTTACCGACATCTCGACACGGCGCAGATGTATCAAAATGAAGCCGATGTCGGCCGCGCCATTGCCGAAAGCGGTATCGCGCGCGAAAAGATTTTCCTGACCACGAAGGTTCATCCCGGCAATTATGACGATGGCGATTTTGCGCCCAGCGTCCGCCGGAGCCAGGATGCGCTCATGGTCGATCGGGTCGACCTCCTGCTCCTGCACTGGCCGCATCCGAGCCTTGGCATGGAGGCGGTGCTGGAGCGGCTGGTCGCGGTGCAGGAGGCGGGGCAGGCGAGAACGATCGGCGTCTCCAATTTCGGTCCCGATGATCTCGCCCGCGCCCAGACCATCGCCGGCGGCAAGCTTGCCTGCAATCAGATCGAGATCCACCCCTTCGTCGATCAGCGGCCATCGGTCAAGGCATCGACCGATCTCGGTCTCAAGGTCACTGCCTACTGCCCGGTGGCGCGCGGCAAAGTTCTCGATGATCCGACCCTCCAGACGATCGGCAAGGAGCATGGCAGGACGCCGGCTCAGATCGCGATTGCCTGGCTGGTGCAGCAGGGCATCGCCGCCATCCCGATGAGCCGCAATCGCGAGCGCGCACGCGCCAATCTCGAAAGCTCGACGATCACGCTCAGCGACGACGAGATGCGCCGGATCGACGACATCGCCGACCCGGACGGCAAGCTGATCGACCCGCCCGGCCTGACCCCGATCTGGGGCCGTACGAACTGATCCTCGACGGATCGATCAGTCGCCAGACGGCAACAGGCCCGATGTTTTGGTATTCCACCTAGGCCTCGATCGAAGCCCACCCGGCATGAAGCCAGAGGCTTCCCGACCATGTCAGGTCGTCGTTCGAAAAAATCAGTCCATCGAGGCCAGCTTCGCCCGCGCCTGGGTCAGATCCTGGGTCGTCTGGTGCAGACGCTCGGCGAGCTCGTGCATCACCTGGACGCCGATCTGCGGAAACTGTGTGACCAGCTGAAAGAAATTCTCTTTGGCCACCCGGAGGGTTTCGAGGTCGTTCTTTGCGGTTACCGTGGCCGTGCGCGGCACGTCGCAGAGGACCGCGATCTCGCCGATAATGTCGTTCTTGCCAAGCGTGGCGACCGTCATCGGGCCGTTCGCGGTCTTGACGGAAATATCGGCTTCACCTTCTAGGATGATGTAAGCTGCATCGCCGGTATCACCTTCGCGGCAGATCTCGTCGCCTTCCATGAAACTCAGCCGTTCACTGGTGAACGCCAGAAGCTTCAGCTTTGCTGGCTCGATCTTGGCGAAGAGGGGGATGCTTCTTAGAACCTCCATGTCTTTCGTCAGTGACATCGCCCTGCTCCCTTCTGTCTTATTCCGCGGCGACCATGGCGTACAGCGCCGTGCCATCGTGATTGAGTTCGTCGTAAGCGCCCTGCTCGACGATCCGACCCTGGTGCATGACCAGGACATGATCGAAGCGCGCGGCGAGCTCGCTTCGATTGAGCGACCAGATCAGCGTCTTGCCCTCGAAAGCCTCGAGAAGAGCATCGAGCACGACTGCCTGCTCGCCCGGATCGAGCGGGTTCGCGGCGTCGTGCAGGATCAGGATATCGGGCCGCTTCAGGAGGGCGCGCGCCATGGCGAGCTTCTGGCGCTGCGCTAGCGACAGCCTCGATCCGCCCACTCCGACTTCAGCCTGCAGACCCACTTCGATAACCTGGCCACGAAGCTTGAGATCGGTGAGCACCTGGCCGATCAGATCACCGATGCGGTCAACCGCCTGCGCCTGACCGTAGGCCACCTTGCCGAACAGAATGTTGTCCTGAATGCTGGCGCCGGTGTTGTAGCTGTCGGGATCGAAGAAGGCGACGGACTGGTGAAGATCCTCCGGCAGATGCTCTCTGAAGTGATGCCGTGCCTCGATGATCCGCACCTGCAGATTCTCATCGACCAGATCGAGACGATGGCGGGCGGGGATCAGCTTGAAGGTCAGCGCCAGGAGACGCTGGCGCTCGGTGTCGCTCAAACTGTCGAGGCCGCCGCTGTCGACCCTGCTGATCAAGGTCCGATAGTCCGGTAGGTCTTCGGCGCTGATGAAGCTGAACTGGCGGAAATAATCGTGATCGGGTGGCAGATCCTGGAACAGCTCGACCATGGTTCCGGCAAGGCGGTAACCGACGTCCACCAGCGTTTGGGTAAGCTCGTTCGCCTTCAGCACCTCCTGGACATAGGCCTGGGCCGCCAGCTGTTCGATCTGCAGCCGGTCGCCGATGGGGGCGCCGAACAGCAAATTCTCGGCAAGCGTGGCGTTTGTGTTGTAGCGCTCCGGATCGAAGACCTCGACTAACCGGCTGAGCTTCGGATCCTCCAAGCGCTCGCCCATGGCATGCCGCGCCTTCAAGATGGCATCGGCGACGTCCGGACGCTCGATCGGATCGACGGTCCCGCGAAGCCCCATCTGGTAAACGTCCCGATCGAGTTGAACCCTGGCAAGCGCCGCTTCAGCTGCTGGCAGCATGCTGTCGTCGGGCTCGATACCGACGGTTTTGAAATCGATCCAGTCCGCTTCCGCATCGAAAGCGGCGTGCCCCGCACGCTCCGCCTCCAGAAGTGCGCGTTTGTGGGCGGCTACGGCGTCGCCCTCGAACACCGGCTCTCGAAGCGGCCTGTTTTTCAGGCCGAACAGGAGATTGTCGGCGATGGTGCCCGAGAAGATCTGGGCGGGATAACCGACATAGGTGATTTGACGGCCGGTCACGGATTCCGAGAGCTTCCCGATCTCCTGGTCGCCGATCAGGGCACGGCCCTGGTCGGGCACCAGAAGGTTGGCGAGGATGAGCGAGAGATCCTCCTTGCCAGCGCCGGTCGGCCCGACGATCGCGATACGTTTCGGCAGATCGACGCTGAAGCTCGCCCCGTCGAGGGTTGATGCCCCGTCGTCTGTAGCGGTCGAAAGATTGATCGCCTTCAGCTCGGTGCCGGTGATCAAGAGCGGATCGCCGGGATCGGCCGCCTGCAAGGCCTCATCGCGTACGCCGCTCGGGTCGAACTGGATGACCACTTGCTCATATTTTATCCGCGCGTCCGACATCAGCTGGTAGTAGCTCAAGAGCTCTTTCCAGGGCGCATAGAGCTTTTCATGAGCAGCGATCACGGCGACCAGAGCGCCAAGGGTCAGGTCCCCCATGATCACCAGATAGCCGCCGATCGAATAGAAGAAGAAGGGAGCGAGCTGGGCGAGGAAATTGTTCAGGAACTTGATGAAGAATTTCTTCTTGTAGATCGCAAAACGGATATCGAAGACGACGCCGAGTTCTTTGCCGAAGCGCGCACGTTCGAATTGCGTGGCATCATTGGCGCGGATGTCGCGCACACCCTGCGCGGTCTCGCCCACCCGCTCAGCGAGACGGCGGACCTGGCGCACCCGCGCCTTGTTGAGCTGGTTCACCTGACGCTGCAACTTCGGGATAAGCCAGATCTGCAGCGGGTAGAGCACGATGGCGGCGAGGCCGAGCACCCAGTCCTGGGTGAACATGAAGAACAGGATCGTCAGGAGCTGGCCGCCCTGGTACGCCGGCAGCGAGAAGGCCTGCGCGATAAATCCACCAAGCGGCTCCACCTCGGCGCTGATCATCTGCACCAGCTCGCCTTGGGACACGCGGCGGAAGTGGGGTAGGGGAAAGCGCATGATGCGCGAATAGAGCTCGTAGCGAAGACGCCTGAGCATGCGTTCGCCGACCACGCCCCTATAGACGTTGATGGCGTATTTGAAGCCGCCATTGATCAGCACGAGCACCAGAAAGATGCCGCATAGCGTGAACAGATACGACACCTGATCCAACTGGATGCCTAGGAACGCGCCGCCGGCGCTGTTGCTCATGGCGTCGTTGATGATGGTCTTCGGCAGATCAAGGCTGACATAGAGGAACGGGTACGAGACCACGATCATCGTGAGAATCGCAAGCTGCGCCCGTTTGCTGTGGCGCAAGATGTAGCCGAAAATACTCCGATCCATCGCCCGTTCCGCAAAATGAGGCGGGATAGTCCAAAGCGCCGCCGCATCAAGGTGATCTTTGATGTAGGTTTAGCGCAGTTTATGCTCGATTGGCACTATGTGCTGTATCAAAGGTAACACGGCGCTGGTGAAACGCTTGTGCGGAGGAGGCCATTTTGAACGGTGAGGTGGATCAGGCTGGAATTGCCGGCGAAAACGATCCTTCAGTTGCCGCCAAGACTTTGCATCGCATGGATGACGATCCCAACCAGGATCGGTCAAAAATCCGGACAGATCAATCGCCGAACGCGGAAACATCACCGCCAGAAGAAAACGCATCTTGATTCAATTCAACCTTGAATTTATCACCATGCGATCACATCTCGCAGCGGCTCATGAATTCGCCTTGTGCAGGTCACATTTCGTTGTCAGTCTCTTGCCAATGACAACAATCACTTGCTGCCCGCGTCCATGAGTTCTGCCGCCCGCCTTCTCATCTACAGCCATGACAGCTTCGGTCTCGGCCATCTTCGGCGCTGTCGGGCGATCGCCCACCATCTGGTGGAGCGCTATCGTCAGCTGTCGATCCTGATCCTCTCAGGCTCGCCGATCATCGGCAGCTTCGATTTCAAGGCGCGCGTCGATTTCGTGCGGATCCCAGGCGTGATCAAGCTCAGAAACGGCAACTACACGCCGCTCAGCCTGCATCTGGACATCGAGCAGACGCTCGCGATGCGCAGCTCCATCATCCAGCACACCGCCGAGATTTTCGATCCGCATCTGTTCCTGGTGGACAAGGAGCCTTTGGGCCTGCGCGGCGAGGTCGAGGGCACGCTGGAAATGCTCAAAGATCGCGGCACACGCCTCGTGCTCGGTCTTCGGGATGTCATGGACGAACCGAACCTTTTACAAAAGGAATGGCAGCGGAAGAACGTCTACCCCGCTCTGAACGATCTCTATGACGACATCTGGATCTATGGCCTGCCGGAAATTTTCGATCCGTTGAGTGAGCTGCCGGGCATGCAGCAGCTGGCCGAAAAGATGACGTTTACCGGTTATCTGCGCCGTCAATTACCGCAGGCCCCGCCGGATGCCACCGAGAGCGAGTTGCCGAACGAGCCCTATCTGCTGGTGACCACCGGCGGCGGCGGGGACGGCGAGGGGCTGATCGAATGGGTGCTTCGGGCCTATGAGAGCGAACCTGACTTGCCGCATCCAGCCCTTCTGGTTTTTGGCCCCTTCATGAACCGGGATCGGCGCCTCGCTTTTCAGGAACGCGCGGCCAAGCTCGCGAAGGTGCATGCGATCACCTTCGAAGCCCGCTTCGAGCGGCTGGTGGAGCGTGCGATCGGCGTAGTGGCGATGGGCGGCTACAACACATTTTGCGAGATCCTGTCCTTCGGCAAGCCCGCTTTGATCGTGCCACGCACCCGCCCGAGGCGGGAACAGGTCTTGCGTGCGCGCCGCGCTGAAGCGCTTGGCCTGGTGCGTATGCTCGCGGATGACGGCAAGCGCGATCCGAAGATCATGGCGGCCGAGCTTGCCACGCTTCCGGACTGGCGGCCGAGCCAGGACATCGACATGGCAGGCTTTCTCGGCGGGCTGGATCGGGTGGCGGAGCTGGCGCGTCCCTGGCTTCCGGTGCGCGCCCGAAAAGCTGCCGATGCAACGTTCCAGCAGACCGCTTGAACGGCGATGATCTGATGCCATCGGGCACAAAACCCGCTCCCCCCGAAATCGCTCTGGTGCTGAAGGGTTATCCGAGATTGTCCGAGACCTTCATCGCCCAGGAAATCCTGGGCCTTGAACAGCGCGGCATCGCCATCGAAATCGTCTCACTACGCCATCCCTACGACCCGTCGATTCACCCCATCCACGAACAGATTGGCGCCAAGGTCCGCTACCTCCCGGAATATCTCTATCAGGAGCCGCTTCGTGTTTTCCGCGCCTGGTGGCGCATGCGCAAAAAACCAGGTTATCGGCTCCTCCGATCGCTCTGGCTGAAGGATCTTCGTCGGGACATGACGGCCAACCGTGTGCGCCGCTTCGGCCAGGCCCTGGTCTTCGCCGCCGAGATGGCGGATAGCATCCGCCTGCTTTACGTCCATTATCTGCACACGCCGGCATCCGTTACGCGCTATGCAGCCCTTTTGAACGGCCTGCCCTACGCTGTTTCAGCGCACGCCAAGGACATCTGGACGTCACCGGACTGGGAATTGAAGGAAAAACTCGAGGACTGCCGCTGGCTCACCACTTGCACCCAGGCCAATCAGCAGCATTTGTCGGCTCTGACACCGGATGCCGATGTTTTTTTGACCTATCACGGCCTGGATGCCGGGCGCTTCCCAGCGCCGGGGCGCACATCAGGACCGGACGGCAGCGATCCAGCGCATCCGGTTCAGCTTCTCGGCGTGGCGCGGCTGGTGGCGAAAAAGGGTGTGGATACGCTCTTGGAGGCACTCCAACGCCTGCC
>JBPCVQ010000449.1:0-24691 GCA_051010395.1 Geminicoccaceae bacterium
AGCTCCTTTGGCCACGCCGTCACAGGATGTCCCTGTCGAGGATGCATGAACGATCTTGCGGCTCCTGATCATAGCGTCGAGACGACCAGGCTTTTTCTACCGCGACTGACGGAGAAGGATGCCGGCGACTTCGCGGCACTCTTCGAGGGCGACTGGGAGGCTGTCAAGCAAACCGGGCAACTCCCATTTCCGGCAACAACTGCCGCTATGCAGGTCTGGATTCGCAGGCATACCGGACCGGGCGGCCACGCCTTCCTGCTTCGCCGCAAAATCGACCGGGCAACAATTGGCGCTATCGGCTTTGGCGGGCGCGGGCCGATCCCGGAATTGGGCTACGCGCTCGGGCGCGATTTTTGGGGGCAGGGCTATGCAACCGAAGCCACGGTTGCGATGATCAATGTGGCGCGCACCCTTGGTCTCGGTGGCCTCCAGGCTTATAGCTTTGTTGAAAACCCGGCATCGGCCAGGGTGCTGGAGAAAGCAGGGTTTTCCAAAGTAGGCACGATCATTAGGGAATATCCGAAGCGCGGGGGCATGCGCCGTGTGACCCATTTCAGAACGATGCTTTAGACGAGAACGAAACACGCAGCGCGGATGCGCTTGCGGAGAAGGAGCAGGGTTGATGGAATATCGAAAGCTGGGGAGGAGCGGGCTCAGGGTGTCGCCGCTTTGCCTTGGCACCATGATGTTCGGCGGTCAGACCGGTGAGCCGGCGGCGACCCGCATCATCGAGAAGGCGCGCTATCAGGGCGTGAACTTCATCGACACCGCCGATGTCTACAACCAGGGCCGCTCTGAGGAGGTCGTCGGCCGCGCCATACGCGCCGATCGAGATCACTGGATTCTTGCGACGAAGATGGCGAACCCGATGGGATCGGGGCCGAACCAGGGCGGGTTGTCCCGGCGCTGGATGTTCAAGGCGGCTGACGCCTCGCTTAAACGCCTGGGCACGGCCTGGATCGACATTATGTATCTTCACAAAGAGGATCATGAGACGCCTCTCGAAGAGAGCATCGGCGCCATCGCTGATTTGATAAGAACTGGCAAGATCCGCTATTTCGGCCTTTCCAACTACCGTAGCTGGCGCGTCGCCACGATCTGCGATCTCTGCGATCGTCTCGGCATCGATCGCCCCGTTGTCAGCCAGCCTTACTACAACGCCATGAACCGCATGCCCGAGGTCGAGCACCTGCCGGCTTGCGATTATTTCGGGCTTGGCGTCGTGCCCTACAGCCCGCTTGCCCGGGGTGTGCTCACCGGCAAATATCAACCGGGCGAGCAACCACCGGAGGACACCCGTGCCGGCCGTCAGGACACCCGCATGATGCAGAGCGAGTGGCGGGAGGAAAGCCTGGTGATCGCCCAGAAGATCAAAACCCATGCCGAAGCGCTGGGTGTTACGTCTGGGCAGTTCGCTCTTGCCTGGGTGCTCAACAATCGGATCATATCGGCACCCATCGCCGGACCGCGCACGGAGGAGCAATTCGACGACTATCTGGGCGCGCTCGCTTACAGCTTCACCGAGGAAGACGAAGCGCTGATCGACAGCCTGGTGCCCATCGGCCACCCCTCGACGCCCGGCTACAGCGATCCCGCTTATCCCATCGAAGGCCGCCCGACCTGGACGGCGCCTGCGGAGTGAGTGTCACCCGCAAGGTGAGCGTCACCCACGAGGCGAGCGTCACCCACGAGGCGAGCATCACCCACGAGGTGAGCGTCGCCTCCGACGTGGGTGTGTCCGACGCAAAGCCGGTTATTGAAGCGACCGGGCTTCAAAAGCGCTACGGCGACTTCGAAGCCGTACGTGGCATTGATCTTAGGGTCGAGAAGGGGCGCTGCATCGGCCTGCTCGGACCGAACGGCGCTGGCAAGACAAGCACCATGCGCATGATCATGGGGCTGACCACGGTCACATCAGGCGAGCTCTTGCTCTTCGGCAAGCCAGTCAACGCAATCCACCGCGCTGATCGCGCGAAGATCGGGCTGGTGCCGCAGGAGGATAATCTTGATCCGGAGCTTTCCGTTCGTCAGAACCTCGAAGTCTACGGGCGTTACTTCAAGCTGCCGGCATCGATGATCGCCAAATGCGTACCCGATCTCCTTGCCTTCATGGAGCTGACCGAGAAGGAAAATCAGAGCGTGATGCAGCTTTCCGGCGGGATGAAGCGCCGGCTTGTGATTGCGCGTGCGCTGATTGGCGATCCGGAGCTGGTGATCCTGGATGAGCCGACCACCGGCCTCGATCCGCAGGCGCGCGTTCTCATCTGGAAGCAGCTTCAGGCTTTGAAGCGCGAGGGCAAGACCCTCCTGCTGACCACGCACTATATGGATGAGGCCGAGCGTCTCTCCGACCACATCGTGATCATCGATGGCGGCAAGATCCTTGCCGAGGGCTCACCCGCTGATCTGATCCGTGAACACGTAAGCGGCCATGTGTTCGACGTGCAAAAACCCTTGTCCGAAGCCCTGGCGAATGGTCGTTTTGACAAGGAGGATATCGGCGACAGCGTTCTCTTCTACGCCGAGGAGATGGACGAGCTTCGAAAAATGCTCTCCGAAGACGCGATCTACTTGCATCGCCCCGCCAATCTCGAAGATGTGTTCCTTCGCCTCACCGGCCGCAAGCTCAGAGAGACTTAGTGGCGTGGCCACTTCGTTCGACTTGCGCCGTGATCGGCGGTATGCGGCCAAGTTTTAGAGGCCGTTTGTTGGTGCCAATTGTTAAAGACACACTACTAGTGGCATGTTACGGATCGTTAGATTCACCCAAAAAAATTCTTTTGAGGACAGCCTGCATACCCATGGAGTTCCAGGCACTTTCCTCGAAGGCGACTGAAACCCAATGACGTGGTCACACCACTGATGGATCGGATCATCGGGCATTTGCCCTACAGCATCGCCGTCTGGTGGCGCCATTTTCTCGTCTGGCAGCGGACCGTCTGGTCATCACTCGCCATGCAGACGGTCAATCCCGTTCTCTATCTCTTTGCTTTCGGCTTTGGGCTTGGCGCTATCGTCGGCGAGATGGGCGGGATGGATTATCTCACCTTCATCGTGCCTGGTATGATGGCCTATTCGATGATGTTCACGGCCAGTTTCGAAGCTTCCATTTCCGCCTATTCCAGGCTCACCATGCAGCAGACCTGGAGCGCCATCCTCGCGACCCCCGTCACCCTTTTCGAACTCATGCTCGGCGAAGCGGGCTGGGCGATCGCCAAGGGGCTGCTCTCGGCTTCCGGCGTCATCATCGTCGCCTATCTTTGGGGCGGCATCGGCTCGCTCTCCGGCGCGCTGATAAGCATGGTCGTGCTGGCGCTGGCCGGCTTTACCTTGTCCGCCTGCGGGCTCGCCGCCACCGCCCATGCCCGCAATTGGGAATTCATCAGCTATTTCATGACTTTCTGGGTGACGCCGAAGTTCATCTTCTCCGGTGTCTTCTTTTCGATCGACCGTTTTCCAAGCTATGTCCAGGCCTTGAGCTGGCTCCTGCCCACCACCCATGTGATCAGCGTCATCCGACCACTCACCGCAGGTCAGCCGCTCCACTTGGGCATGGCGTTGCTTCATCTCCTGGTGCTCGCTGCCCTTGGAGGGGTGATGTTCTGGCTCGCCCATCGTAAGCTGAAAGCTCGCCTGTTCGACTAGTGGTGCGACCACCCTAAAGGGCTGCCTTGGTGAGGAACGTCACGCATTGAACTCAAAACCGATTGCGAAACTCCGCGTAAATCAAATGATGTGGTCACGTCACTAGAGGATTGAGACATGGCCGCATCCCTGGTGCTTGCGTCGCCGGCCTATTCCCGAAGTTACGTCGAAGCGTTGCGCGAGGGCTTCAGGCGCGGAGATCAGGCCGCGATGAAGCCCGGCGATATCGACAAGATTGAGGCGAATTTCGATGCCTTTCTCGCCCGATTGACCATCAAGACCGGCGACATCATCCTGCCGAATGGCGAGGTCATTCCTAAGGTTCCCTTCGATGTCTACTGGCTGGTCGACGATGAGATCCTTATCGGCGAAGCGGGCGTACGCTACACGCTGAACGACTGGCTCCTCCAGATCGGCGGCCATGTCGGCTATGGCATCCGGCCGACTTTCCAGCGGAAGGGTTATGGCAAGTTGATCCTTAAGCTCTCGCTCGATGTCCTGCGGGACCACGGCATCAAGAAGGCACTGGTGACCTGTTACGACCACAATATCGGTTCGGCCAGGATCATCGAGGCCAATGGCGGCATTCTCGAAAACGTGATCGAGGATCCTAGAGGCGGCGGCAAGTCCAGGCGCTACTGGATCGATCTTTGATCGCCAAGGTTCATGTGTCCTTCGGCAAGAGATCCAGGAGATTCCAGACCGGACAGAAGCGATCGCCCGGGCCGAAAGACGCTATGCCGTTGCGCTTCAACGCGCCATCCGGCCCCTTGATCAACGCGGAGACGCCTGGCAGAGGCTTGCCATCGCGCTCGAAGCCCAAATCCTTGGCAAGCGTTGTGCCCTCCGTCGACACCATCGAAAAGCGCCATCCCCGGGCACCGGCTTCGCGTCGCTGACGATCGATCGGATCGGGGCTCGAGAGCACGAATGCGGCCTTCGCGGCGACGTGATCGTAGACCGCGTTGAAGCCATCGGCCCACATGGTGCAGTAGGGACAATCGAACCCCATATTGTGGATCAGCAGCATGTAGGGCTGTTCGCCGAAGAGTGTTGACAGCCGGACCGCCTTGCCGCCCCACTCGGTGAGTGCAGCATCATCGATCTGCTCGCCATGAAGCTTTGTTCGAAGCTCTGAAAGTTCCTCTTCAAGCTCAAAGATACGGCCTTCGAGTGCGTAAATTCTCTGGGCTATATCAACCATGACTGCTCCCTAAATGCGGCGTCGCTGACGCGATTCGTCGCTCAATGGGACAAGCCTAGGCCTGTGGCGCCACGCTGTCACGCATTGCGCAACGAGCGGGGCGGCCTACATGTTGATGTGAACACTGCCTTACCGGAGCCTTTGCCATGACCGCCTGCATCGTCGGCTGGAGCCATACCCCCTTCGGCAAGCATGAAGACCAGGACGTCGAAAGCCTGATCATCCGAGCCGCGACCGATGCAATGTCAGATGCGGGCATCGGGCCTGAGGACGTGGACGAAATCGTGCTCGGCCATTACGGCGGTGGTTTCTCCGGCCAGGGCTTCACCAGCTCGCTGGTGCTGCAGGCAAACGACGCTTTCCGCTTTACGCCTGCGACCCGGGTCGAGAACGCCTGCGCCACCGGCTCTGCTGCAGTCCATCAGGGCGTGAAGTCAATCCGGGCCGGAGCCGCCCGCTTTGTCCTCGTGGTCGGCGTCGAGAAGATGACTGATCTGCACGCGCGAGACATTCCAGGGGCACTGCTGACCGCCGCTTATATGAAGGAAGAGGCGGAGATCGAGGGCGGCTTTGCCGGCGTGTTCGGCCAGATCGCCCACAATTATTTCCAGCGGCACGGCGACCAGAGCGAGGCGCTTGCCGCGATTGCAGCCAAGAACCACAAAAACGGCTGCAGCAACCCGCTCGCGCAGATGCAAAAGGACTTGGGCATCGACTTCTGCCGCGCCGTCTCCGAAAAGAACCCGATCGTCGCCGGCCCTTTAAAGCGCACCGACTGCTCGCTGGTCTCCGATGGTGCGGCAGCCGTCGTTTTGACCGACGTCGAGACCGCACTCTCCATGGATAAGGCCGTCGTCTTCCGAGCATCAATCCAGGTCAACGACTTCTTGCCCATGAGCAAGCGCGACATCATCCAATTCGAAGGTTGCCAGGTCGCATGGCGCGACGCCCTGGAGAAGAGTGGTCTGAGCTTGGACGATCTTGATTTCGTCGAGACCCACGACTGCTTTACCATCGCCGAACTCCTTGAATATGAAGCGATGGGCCTGACGCCAAGAGGCGAAGGCGCACGTGCGGTTCTGGAAGGCTGGACCGCAAAAGACGGCAGGCTTCCGATCAATCCCTCCGGTGGTCTCAAGGCCAAAGGCCACCCGATCGGCGCCACCGGCGTCTCCATGCACGCGCTCGCCGCCATGCAGCTCACCAACAGCGCCGGCGACATGCAGGTGAAGAACGCCAAGCTTGGCGGCCTCTTCAACATGGGCGGTGCCGCCGTCGCCAATTACGTCTCCCTCCTAGAACCCCTCCGCTAATGGCGGGCGGCCGCCGGCCGCGGGCTGGACTTTAGTTTGTGGCAGCGTCAAAGACGGTGCCTGATTGCGGGCGAGATGGTGAGGGAATTGCGGTGATGGTGGCTTGATGGAGCTCGGGCGGGCGCGGTTGGGTACGAGCCTTGTCTTCTTTATTTGCGGGATTGGGCATGGCACTTGGGCGCCGCGGCTCGCCGAGATCAAAGGGCAGATTGGGGCAAGTGATGGGGAGCTTGGGCTATCGCTTCTGATGCTCGGTGTCGGTGCGCTGATCGGCATGCCAATATCAGGCGCGCTCGCCGGCCGGTTCGGCAGCAAGACGGTGAGCTCGGCAATGGCGCTTGGCCACGGTCTCGTCTTTCCGTTGATGGCCTTTGCCTGGAGCTGGGTCTCGCTCGGCATCGCCATGCTGTTCTACGGCCTCCTGATCGGCAGCCTGGATGTCGCGATGAATGTCCAGGCAACCGAGATCGAGCGCCAAAAGAAGAAGCCGATCATGTCCTCCTTTCACGGCGTCTACAGCGTCGGCGACATGACAGGCGCCCTGCTTACCGGCCTTGTCGCGACACTCGCTATCGGCCTCGCACCCCATTTTCTGCTCGTGTCGGTGGTCTTGCTGCTGGTTGGGCTTGGCGGCTGCTGGACGATGATCCGGGATCAAAAAGCCGAGCCGGCCGGTGCCGGCCCCGCTTTCGTCCGGCCGAGCGGCATTCTGATCCTGATCGGCCTGATTGCCTTTGCAGCCTTGGTCGCCGAGGGCTCGGTCGGCGATTGGAGCGCCATCTACCTGAACGAGCATCAGGGCGCCGACACCAAAACCGCCGCCATCGCGCTCACCGTCTTCGCGCTGGCCATGGCGATCATGCGTTTTGCCGGCGATCACCTCGTCGCCCGCTTCGGTCCCTTCACCATCCTCCAAGCCGGCGGGTTGCTGGCAGCAACCGGCCTTACCGTCGCTCTACTTACCAAGTCACCGACCGTCGCGATTCTCGGCTACGGCATCAGCGGTCTGGGCGTCGCCGTCCTCTTCCCGGTGGCACTCTCGATCGCCCCTCGGTTCAGCGGCCTGAGCGCCAGCGCCTCGGTCGCCGCCGTCGCCACACTCGGCTATGGCGGTTTCCTCATCGGCCCACCGGTGATCGGCCTCGCCGCCGATCAGATCGGCCTGCCGCTGGCGCTCGGCCTGGTGGTGCTCCTGCTGATCGCGACCCTGCCGGCGATGTGGCTCATGAGCCGCCGCGTGGCCGGTGATCAACGACTAGTCAGCCATTGATCGAAGGTTGTTCGTCAAAGGCTGTCTGGAATTAGGCTCCAAGTTCGTGACGGTGGCTCGCGACACCCTCGCATTCTCGGCGAGACCGCTCTTGGCACACCCCAGCCGCCCCACTCAAGCTCAGGCAAGTAACCGCCGACCGCCGCGCGGTCAGTCGTGGTGGATGGCGACTGTTTTTAACGTCGCAAAGCCGTAGAGGGCTTCGAAGCCTTTTTCGCGGCCGTGGCCAGAGCTTTTGACGCCGCCGAAGGGGAGTTCGACGCCGCCGCCAGCGCCGTAATTGTTGATAAACACCTGGCCTGTCTTGATGGCGCGGGCGAGGCGCATTTGGCGGGCGCCGTCGCGGGTCCAGACGCCGGCGACCAAGCCGTAGGCGCTGTCATTGGCGATGCGGATAGCGTCTTCCTCGCTGCTGAAACGGATGGCGGTGAGGACGGGGCCGAACACCTCCTCCTGGGCGAGCATGTGGTCGGCGGGGACGTTGCCCAGGAACGTCGGCTGCACATAGTAACCGCCTGCCGGCGCATCCGGCGAGATCTTGCCTTCGCCGAGGATGGCGAGGCGGTCGGTGCGCGCGCGATCCAGATAGGTCTCGATGCGTCGTTTTTGGATCGGGTTGATCACTGGTCCGCAGTCCAGGTCGCGGTTGGCTGGACCGACGATGAGATTGTTGAACCGTTCGGCCAGGCGATGGGTCAGTTCGTCGTAGATCCAGTCTTGGATGAGGACGCGCGAGCCGGCGGAGCAGGTCTGGCCGGCGTTCTGGATGGCGGCGTTGACCAGGAAGGGCAGGGCCTGGTCGAGATCGGCGTCCGCAAACACGATTTGTGGGGATTTGCCGCCGAGTTCCAGGGTGACCGGGCAGCTATGGGCGGCGGCGGCCTGCTGCACCAGCTTGCCAGTTTCGACCGAGCCGGTGAAGGACAGATGATTGATGCCGGGGTGGGAGGCAAGCGCCTCGCCCGCCTCATTGCCCAATCCCGTCACGATGTTCAAACAACCGGGTGGAAGTCCCGCTTCCAGCGCCAGCCTGCCGATTTCAAGCGCGGTGAGAGATGCGTCTTCGCCAGGCTTCAGGACACATGCGTTACCCATGGCGAGCGCTGCACCCACGCTGCGTCCGATGATCTGCATCGGGTAGTTCCAGGGCACGATATGGCCGGTCACCCCATGGGGCTCGCGTAGCGTCAGGACGGTGTAGCCCTCATGATAGGGGATCGTCTGCCCATGGATCTTGTCGGCGGCCCCTCCATAGAATTCAAAATAGCGGGCAAGTGCTGTTGCATCCGCTTTGGCCTGGCGTAGGGGCTTGCCGACATCCCGCGCCTCCAGGCTGGCGAGGTAGTCTGCATTTTGAAAAACGGCTTCGGCCAGTGTCGCCAGCACCCGGCCCCGCTCGAAGGCGGGCATGCGTCCCCAAGGGCCGTCCATGGCGCGCTGCGCTGCGCTTACGGCCCGGTCGACATCCTCCGCCGTGCCACGCGCAATATGTCCGAAAGTCGAGCCATCGCTTGGATTGACCACTTTGAGCAGCCGATCGTTGGATGCATCTCGCCGATGGCCGTCGATCAGATTGTGTCCCTCGATCGTTGAGGGGGGCGCGGAGGGCGATGGCCTTGTGCCGGTTTTCGGCTTGGAGGGCGCTAAGGGGGAAGACGTGACCGAGGCGACGTGCTCGGGCCTGGCAGGCGGCACATCTTTTTTCATTTCGACGGCTATCGGCGGCACCCGCACTTCAGTGTCAGGCGCATCTGTCTTTTCCACGACGGCGAGCGGAGCTTTCACTTCTGCTGGCAAATTCTGCTGCTGCCTTTTGGCCGAGGCGATGGCCGTGGCAATCGCCGCGTCCGCTGCTTTGACCGCTGCTGCGGCATCGATCACAGGCTTTGGCTCGAGAGACTGTTCAGGCTTTGCCTCGGGCTCGGCGGCAGGCGGTCCGTCGACGGTCTCAGCGATCGGTGCCGGTTCGGCGCCCTCTTCCTTCGTCCGAACCTCGATGACCTTGCCCTCGACCGCATCCACCTCATTTTCGGCCTTGTCTGCCTCGTCCTTGGATTGTTCCAAGGGGCGCATATCGAATGCCGAATCCAGAAGTTCTCGCGTGTAGTCATGTTGCGGGTCATCGAAGACTTGCCCGGTGTCGCCCTGTTCGACGATCATGCCCGATTTCATCACTGCGAGGCGATCGGTGACATGTCGAACCACTGACAGGTCGTGGCTGATGATGATGTAGGTGAGGTTGAAACGCTCCTGCAGGTCCATCATCAGGTTCAGAACCTGAGCCTGCACCGAGACATCCAGCGCGGAGACGGGCTCGTCGGCAACGATCAGGTCAGGCCTGGTGATCAGCGCGCGTGCGATTGCGATGCGCTGCCGTTGCCCACCCGAGAATTCATGGGGATATTTGTCGAGGGCGTCAGTATCCAGGCCGACATCGATCAAGGCATCCGCGGCCTTGGCGTCTCGTTCCGCAGCACTGACGCCGTCGACCAGCGCCAGCGGTTCACTGACCACCGATCGTATCCTGTGCTTTGGATCGAGCGATCCGAACGGGTCTTGAAAGACCATCTGGATATGCCGCCTTGCAGCGAGCTTTCGATCGGCGGGCAACTCAAAGAGGTTCTCGCCCTTGAAATGCACACCGCCTGACGTTGGCTCTTCCAAGGCGAGGATAGCGCGCGCAAGCGTCGACTTGCCGGAACCGCTTTCACCGACGATGCCGAAGCTCTCACCTTGCTCAATGCTGAAACTAACCCCGTTAAGCGCCTTGACGATCGGCTTCTTGCTGAACAGGCCCTTCCGCGGCCTCTCATAGTGGCGAACGAGGTTCTGAACCTCGAGGAGTGGCTTGCTCAACGGATAGACTCCAACAGGCGATCTTGGTGCTCTGGATGATGGCAGGCGACGAAGTGTGCCGGGCCGATGCTCGCAAGATCAGGTGCGGTTGCCCGACAGTCAGGTTCGGCATGGCGACAGCGACTGGAAAAAGCACAGCCTTGGATCGGCGAAAGCGGATCTGGAACCGTACCGGGGATGGTCGGCAGGCGTGGTCGCTCCTTGGCTGGCTGATCGGATCGTGCAGCATGCTGCGGCATGGCTCTATAGAGGCCACGGCTATAAGGATGCGCCATGGATGTCAGGAGCTGGTGGGTCTCTCCGGTTTCGACGAAGCTGCCTGCATACATGACCGCCGTGTGCTTAGTGGTACGACCGATGACGCCGAGGTCATGGCTTATCATGATCAACCCCATGCCCTGCTCATGCGCCAGCTCGACGATCAGGTCGAGAATGCCGGTCTGCGTTGTGACATCGAGGGCGGTGGTCGGTTCGTCCGCAATCAGAAGATCCGGCGTGCAGGCCAGCGCGATCGCGATCATGACGCGCTGGCGCTGGCCCCCGGAAAGCTGATGGGGATAGAGGCGGTGCGAGACACGCTTCTCCGGCAGGCCGACCCGGGCAAGCAGGTCGTTCGCATGGCTTGACGCCTGACGTCGGCTGAGGCCGAGATGCAGACGCGGGCCTTCCGCCACCTGATGGCCGATCGTCTGCATCGGATTGAGCGCTGTCATCGGTTCCTGGAAAATCATGGCGATCCGACGGCCGCGGATCGCACAAAGCCTGTCCTCGTCCGCTTTCAGGAGACTTTCGCCCGCAAATTCCAGATCGCCTCTGACACGTGCGGACTCTGGAAGCAGTCCCATGATGGCAAGCGCCGTCATCGACTTGCCTGAGCCACTCTCACCGACGATGCCAAGCCGTTCGCCCGGCGCCACGGTGAGATCGAGATCGCGGAGGATACCGGCTCTGCCGTAGGGCGTCTCGATATCGACGCCAAACTGCTGCAACTTGAGAAGGGTTGCCATCATACCTTTATGGGCTCGAAATCAGAATTGCTTTCCTTAGGGCGTTAAACGCCGGACATGCTCAGCGGATTGGATAGACCGGCATGTCAGCAATCACAACGGCTCCTTGCCTGGCAGGGAAGAAGCATGATTGTTGGTATGGCCGGCTTGATCGCTTCTGAGACACGGCCGATGATTTAACGTTGCTTCTTGCCGATGCTCGGCGCAGTTTCGACGCGCCGGCAACGGTAAAATCGAAACGATGTTTCTACGCATAACGAGACGTCCTCAATCGGGTCTGCGGCGCGTTGCGGCCAGCCAGCGACTTTCTTTTTTCTGGACAATACCCCGGTTGGTTTGGATTGGCCAAGGCCGGGCTGTCGATTTCTCTGTCAAGAGCAGTCAGATCCGCCATATTCTGATAAGCAGGAGCATGAAGAAACGGATGGCTGTCACGCTTTCCCAAGACGAGGAAACTGCCTGAAACCGTGTCTATGGAGCAAATCGGTCAATGGCTTCACACCCTCTGGTCCCTGATTGAGGAGGGTTTTCTCAGGCTTGTCGAGCTTGCGATCACCCTTGCGAGGGCCACCACCGCCGATCATCTGGAAGGCGCGGCGATCATGGCGTCGATCCTGCTCGGTCCTTCACTTCTGATGGGTTTGGTCGGCGGGTTTTGGCAGGGCCTGAGAATAGAATGGCGGCAGTATCAGGGCCAGACGCGCGTCATCGACGGCGACACGCTCGAGATACGCGGGGAGCGCATCCGCCTCTTTGGGGTCGATACGCCCGAGCTTGGCCAGCCTTGGTGGGACGGAGATGGTCGAGAGCAGGATGCCGGCCTTTCTTCGAAGGAGGCATTGAGCGAATTGGTGGAAGGGAAACGCCTTGCCGTCAACGTGTTGCGCGAGGATCAATATCGGCGCAGCGTCGCCATCGTGAAGGTCGATGGCCGTGATATTGCGCGCTTGCTGGTCAGTCAGGGGCTGGCGTTCGCTTCGCCGGGCAGCAGCCGTTACCGCCGCACTGAAAAGTCTGCCCGCCGGCGGCGGCGTGGTTTCTGGCGAGGTGACGTGATGATGCCCTGGGATTTCAGAAAGGTTGCCTAGTGAGTGGAATGTCCACTTCATCTGGTTTCCGCCGCCTTCGAAGAACGAGCCAGGAAACTCGACGGCATGCGGGCTCTTCTTGATGAAATCTCTGGAGAATTCGTGTCGGACATAACATCAGTCTGGGCGTAGCGGAGGCGGAAAATGACAGTGGCGATATCGGATAAGGGCAAGCATTTCCGCGATCTGCACCATTGCGAGGGCGCCTTCATCATGCCCAATCCTTGGGATGCCGGCACGGCGCGCATTCTTGCATCGCTGGGATTCAAAGCGCTGGCCACGACTAGTGCGGGCATGGCTTTTGCGCTTGGAAAGCCCGAGGGGCGGGCTTCCAGGGATGATGTTCTGGCCCATTGCCGCATGATGGCTCTGGCAACAGACCTTCCGGTCTCAGCTGATCTGGAGAAGGGTTTCGGTGACGGCCCGGAAGCCGTTGCCGAAACGATACGGGCCGCCGCCGCGGTCGGTCTTGCCGGCTGTTCGATCGAGGATCATACCAATCGACCTGAGGATCCGATTTTTTCCTTCGACCTCGCCGTGGAGCGCATCCATGCTGCTGTCGAAGCCTGTCAGGGCTTGGACCAGGATTTCGTTCTGACAGCGCGTGCGGAGAATCTACTTTGGGACAGGCCGGATATCGATGATACGATCAGGAGGCTACAGGCGTTCGAGAAGGCGGGCGCCGACGTGCTCTATGCGCCGGGGCTCCATGATCTCGAGGTGATCCGCACCGTTTGTGCTGCGGTCGACAAGCCGGTCAATGTGATCATGGGGATGCCTGGCATTACCTTCGGCATCAATGAGCTTGCCGAAGCCGGCGTCAAACGCATCAGTGTCGGCTCGGCGCTTGCGAGGTCTGCACTTGGCACATTTCTTCGAGCAGGCAACGAAATGGCGGAAAAGGGCACGTTCACATTTGCCGAAAACGCCGCAGGGTTCGATGAGTTGCAGACGATTTTTTCAACTTTCGAACAGCACCGCTAGTGGTGCGACCACATCAGAAGATTCTGTTGAATGGGAGTGTAAAATATTGATCTTAAGCCCGATTGCTAAATTCTCCATGGATCAAATGATGTGGTCATACCACTAGAACAGGATGAGGAACGCCTTGCATCTTCATCTCGATCCGGTCGGCGGCATCGCCGGCGATATGTTTGTAGCATGCCTGCTGGATGCCTGGCCGGAGCTTGCCGAGGAAGCGATCGCTGCTGCGCGCAAAGCGGGGCTCGGTGATGACGTGCAGATCGAGCATAAACTCCACAAGGACGATGTGCTGGTCGGCAGTCGTTTTGTCGTGACCCGGGCGGACGTCCAATTGGGAGATCATGGACACCAGCATGTCCACTGGCAGGGTCTCCGACGGCAGCTGTCATCAGCGCCGCTCGCAGCGCCGGTGTGTGAGCGCGCGATTGCCATTTTCGCATTGCTGGCCGAAGCCGAGGCTGGTGTCCACGGTGTCGAGGTCGACGCGGCGACCTTTCATGAAGTCGGCGCTTGGGATTCGATTGCGGATATCGTCACGGCTGCCTTTCTGATTGAGGCGATCGGCGCTCAAAGCTGGTCTGTCGGTTCTCTGCCTATCGGTGGCGGTCGGGTGCGCTGCGCTCACGGTGAGCTTCCGGTCCCCGCCCCGGCAACGGTTCGGCTCCTTCAGGGGTTCGATTTTCACGACGACGGTCGATCGGGCGAGCGTGTCACGCCGACCGGGGCTGCGATCCTGAAACACTTGGCGCCCTCAGGTAGCTTCGAGCGGGGCGCAAGGAAACGGCTGCTGAAGACTGGTCAAGGCTTCGGTCTTCGGAAGCTCGACGATATGAGCAACGTGCTGCGCGTGATGGCCTTCGATACTAGGCCGGATCCAGTTATGCGACCCACCGCTGGCGGGGCGGACAGCGTGGCGGTTCTGGCCTTTGAGGTCGATGATCAGACGCCTGAAGATCTGGCTGCCGGCCTTGATCACCTGCGCGCGCGGGATGATGTGCTGGATCTCGTGCAGATGCCGGTTTTCGGCAAGAAAGGGCGCATGGCGACCGGGCTTCGTCTCCTTGCTCGTCCGGATGCGACCGATGCCGTGATCGCCGCCTGCTTTGCCGAAACCACCACGCTTGGCGTCCGCTGGCATGTCGAGCAGCGCGCGATCCTTCCAAGAGAAGCTTCGAGATCGGACGATGGCATCGCGGTCAAGCTGGCTGAACGCCCGGACGGGCGCATCACGGCCAAAGCTGAAAGTGATGATCTTGCCGGGATTGCAGGTCACGCGGATCGTGAGCAGGCTAGGCGCTTGGCGGAGGAAGGCGCACGGCTTCGGCGTCAATCGGAGGACGATCAGGAATGAACAGGCTGCTCGATCGGCTGGATGTTCTTCATCGAGCCCTGGATGACACGGCGCCCGCAGCAGTCGCCGCATCCGGCGGTGTCGACAGTATGACGCTTGCCTTCATCGCACATCGCCGGCTCAAGGAGCGTCTCTCGGTTTTTCACGCCACATCGCCGGCGGTGCCGGCCTCGGCGACCGAAAGGGTCGAAGCCTATGCTGCAAAGGAGGGGTGGGCGCTTGCCATCGTCGATGCCGGTGAATTCGGTGATGAGCGCTATATGGCCAACCCGGCAAACCGCTGTTTTTTCTGCAAGATCAATCTCTACGGCACGCTTGCCGCCAAGACCGAGAAGCAGCTGCTCTCTGGCACTAATCTCGACGATCTCGGCGATTGGCGGCCCGGCCTCAAGGCCGCCGAAGCCGAAGGCGTGCGCCATCCCTTTGTCGAGGCTGGCATCGGCAAGGCAACCGTCCGCCGGCTGGCGGCGCATTTTGGACTTGACGACCTCGCAGAGCTGCCGGCAGCTCCTTGTCTTTCCAGCCGCATCGAAACCGGCCTGCGTATCAATCCAGAGCTCTTGCCTAAGATCGACCAGGTCGAGGCGCTGCTGCGCAAACGGCTCTCGCCCGAGACGGTACGCTGCCGGCTGCGCAAGGACGGCGTCGTCATCGAACTCGACCAAACCACCTTCAACCGCCTTGGGGCCGCGGGGCGGCCGGCCTTGACGGGTGAGATTGCGGTGATACTTGGTGCGCGTCATGCAAGTGCCATTACCTTCGAGCCCTATCGGCGCGGTAGTGCATTTCTCCGCAAGAGTAGTGAGGCCAAACCTTGACTGAAGACCAGATCAAGCTCGATTGGGAACGTCGCCGCCGGCTTGGCTTCGACGAGGCCGTGTTCTGCGCCGGCAAATCCAGGGCCCAGCTTTCAACCATTCTCGATCAGGTCGCCGCCGCCGAAGAACGCATGCTGCTGACAAGGCTGGACGAAGCCCAATTCTCTAAGCTTCCTGACATCCACAGAAACTCCCTCGACTACGACCCTGTCTCCCGCACAGCATTCTTCGGAGACCCCATCAAAGTCAACGCTCGGCGCGCCGCCGTGGTGACGGCAGGGAGTTCGGACGTGCCGGTGGCGGTGGAGGCGGTTCGTACGCTCGCTTTCAACGGTGTCGGTGCGCTTGTCGTGCATGACGTCGGCGTTGCCGGTCTCTGGCGGCTCGTGGAGCGGATCGACGAGATCAAGGCGTTGCCGGTGGTGATTGTGGTTGCCGGCATGGATGGTGCCTTGCCGAGCGTTATTGGTGGCCTTGCACCGAACCTCGTGATCGCTGTTCCGACGTCCGTCGGCTATGGCGCCGCGCGAAACGGCGAGACTGCCCTCAACGCTGCCCTCGCCTCCTGCGCGCCCGGCCTTGTGGTCTGCAATATCGACAATGGTTATGGCGCCGCCTGCGCGGCGATGCGGGCCCTAGGGCGCTAACCGAGTGGCCTCGTCATTCTTTGATGGGAGCCGGAGGGCTCTTGACCTGATCATATCATGAGTGAGGTCGGCCCACTCTCGATTTCGTGCCTTTCCGACCGCCACTCGTCTTCGGGCCATACCCTTTACGCGGTGCAGGTTTGGGCCCGGAGCGCCGACGCTTATCGGAACCGCCATCAGCTCTGCGTTTGCCCTCGGTGCCGTTGTCTTCGCGCGGTTTGGTTTTCAGTTTCAGTGTCTTTTGAACACGAGCCGTCTGCTTCTTGGCCGGTGCGGCTTTTCCACCCCCTTCGGCCGCCGTGTCTGCTGGCGGAGCTGCGGGTGTGCTGCGCTTGGTCTTCAGCCTTCGCTTGCGTTGGCTGGAAGCTGTCGTCGACCGTAGGACGAGACCGACCTGTTCCTTCACTACTTTCGTCTTGATCTCGTCGACCGCTGATTTTGCGAGATTGCCAAGATGAAAGGGGCCGAAACTCACCCGGATCAGCCGGTTCACCGGCCAGCCGAAGTGTTCCATCACCTTTCGGATTTCACGATTTTTGCCCTCGCGAAGGGCGACATTCAGCCAGGCGTTCTTGCCAAGCTTTCGCTCCAGAACAGCTTCGATCGGACCATAGTCGAAGCCGTCGATCGTGATGCCGTCGATCAGGGAGGCGAGCTTCGCCTCATCGACATCGCCATGGACGCGCACCCGATAGCGCCGCTGCCAGCCGGTGGTCGGTAGCTCGAGCTGACGCTTCAACCCGCCGTCATTGGTAAGCAGTAGAAGACCTTCGGAGTTCATGTCCAGCCGGCCGATCGGCATCAGGCGCGGCAGTTCCTTCGGGATCAGATCTGCGATCGTTTTCCGCCCCTCGGGATCGCTCGCTGTGGTCAGGCAGCCCGTCGGCTTATGAAAACGGAAAAGCCTTGCGGGCGCGATAGCGGGAAGCGGTTTGCCGTCCACTTCAATCCTGGAGGTGGCCGTTACGGTCACCGCAGGGCTGGTCAGCACCTCACCGTCCAGCTTCACCCGCCCCTCAGTGATCCAGCGCTCCGCATCCCGCCTGGAACAAAGCCCCGCCCGCGCCATCCGCTTAGCAATCCTCTCGGCCGAGGGCGAGCCGCCCTCGGCTTGACTTGCCTGGTCGCTTTCAGTCATCGGGCTTCAGCCTGGCAGGCTTCGACCATGGCCCGGAAGATGACGTCGTCGGCGGCGGAGATGCTGTATTCCGGGTGCCATTGAACGCCTAGGCAAAAGCGTTTTCCGGGGACTTCGATCGCCTCGATGACACCATCGGGTGCGCGCCCACTGATCACCACGCCATCGCCGATGGCACCTGCCGCCTGATGGTGGGCACTGTTGACGCTTAAAGTCTCTGTACCGCCCCCTAGGCGGTACAGGAGGGTGTTGGCAGTAACTTCGACCTCGTGGCCGGGCTCGGTCCTGGGGTTTGGCTGCTCATGAGCAAGGCAGTCGGCCACCTCATCGGGAATATGCTGAACGAGCGTGCCGCCGAGCGCCACGTTCAGGAGTTGCTGACCGCCGCAGATGCCGAGCACCGGCCGATCTGCAGCGAGAAAACCGTTCAGAATCGCAAGCTCGAACGCGGTTCGCCGATCCTTGGTCACCACCGTGTCATGCCGGTTGTCGGCGCCATAGAGCGAAGGTTCGACGTCGAACGCGCCGCCGGTCACCACCAACCCGTCGAGCAATTCGAGATAGTCGTCCGCCAGCTCCACTTCATGGGGCAGGGCGATTGGCAAACCACCGGCCCGGCTGATCGCAGCGCAGTAGTTTTCGCGGATCGCATACCAGGGCAGGTTCGAAAAGCCACCCGGTGGTTCGGCATCCAGGGTCAGGCCGATGCGCGGACGGCTAGGAAGCTTGGACAGGACTGTCTCCTTTTGAATGTCATCCCCTACGTAAGGCGGGCTCGTGCTGAACGCAATGCGGCCGATCTTTCTATTGGACACCTTAACGATTCCTTCATGATACAAGATCATCGTGAAGAAATCGTTTACAGGAGTGCTGGAATTGACGGGCTACGAGATCGAGCTTTTCGGCATGCGCACCGGCTTGGCGGATCTGGTCGCGCCGATTTGGTTCCTCGTGGTCTGGCTTGGCTACACCTGGTTCGGGGATCGGGATCGTGGCGTTCGCAATCTGACCACGGTTATGCGCGACTATCGCCTGCTCTGGATGAAGCGAATGCTCGATCGCGACGTGCGCATGGTCGACACCCAGATTCTAGGCAATCTGATGCGCAGCATGTCGTTTTTCGCCTCCACGACCATGTTCATCATTGCCGGTCTGGTGGCGGTGCTGGGTGCACGTGAAAAGGCGATGGCTGTCTTGAACGAGCTTCCTTTCGCAGTGAACTCTTCAAGTTTGCTTTGGGACCTGAAGGTGCTCCTTTTGGTCGCGATCTTCGTCTACGCCTTCTTCAAATTCACCTGGGCATTCCGTCACTACAACTATTGTCTGATCCTGGTCGGTGCCGTGCCGGCCCATGACCGGCTGGACGAGGAATGCGAGAAGATCGCCGAGCGTGCGGCCCGGATCGCGACGTCGACAGGGCGTCACTTCAATCGCGGCATCCGTGCTTATTATTTCGGGCTAGCCGCCCTCGGCTGGTTTCTACACCCTATCATATTTGTCGTTCTCACCGGTTGGGTGGCGCTTGTTCTCTATCGGCGGGAGCATCGGTCCAATCTTTTGGAAACGCTGGGAAAACCCAATATCCAGGGGCATTGAGCGAAAAAATGTCCATATATTGAATGTCGATGATGATTGGCTCTTTAGCCTTGAAGGTTGATCGCCTATAGTAATGATGCCTCAGGTGACCATTGTCGCTGATGTCGTCGCTTTGAAACTGACAACCATAAGGCCGGTTGGAAAGGCCAGCTCATGCGTTTCTACGCAGACCTGCACGTTCACTCGAAATATTCGCGGGCGACCAGCAAGAACGCTGACCTCGAACATCTGGCCTACTGGGCCGCCAAGAAAGGCATAGCACTCGTCGGGACTGGGGACTTCACGCATCCCGCATGGAATGCTGAGATCAAGAAGAAATTGGTGCCGGCCGAGCCCGGACTGTTCCGCCTTCGCCCCGAGATCGAAGCGGAGATCATGAAGCGCCTGCCGGCGGCGTGCCAGGGCAATATTGTCCGCTTCATGCTCGAGGTTGAAATCTCGACGATTTACAAGAAGGGCGACAAGACCAGGAAGGTGCACCACCTGATCTATGTTCCAGACCTGGACGCGGCCGATCGGCTGATCGTCGACCTCTCGCGCATCGGCAATCTCAAATCCGACGGCCGGCCTATTCTCGGCCTGGATAGCCGCGATCTTCTTGAGACTACGCTTCAATCCGACCCGGAAAGCTATCTGATTCCGGCGCATATCTGGACGCCCTGGTTTGCCGCCATGGGATCGAAGTCTGGCTTCGACAGCATCACTGAGTGCTATGGCGATCTCGCCGATCATATTTTTGCGGTCGAGACCGGATTGTCGTCCGACCCCGAAATGAACTGGCGGATTTCTTCACTCGACCGTTACCGTCTGGTCTCCAATTCCGATGCCCACTCCCCGATCAAGCTCGGTCGCGAGGCCACGGCTTTCGATGGGGCGCTCGACTATCAGGGCATCAAGCACGCGCTGGAGACGGGCGACGGTTATGTTGGTACCGTCGAATTCTTTCCGGACGAAGGCAAATATCACCTGGACGGTCACCGGAAGTGCGGTGTGCGCCTTTCGCCTGACGAGACCAGGCGTCGGGACGGGCGCTGCCCGATCTGCGGTGATCCGCTGACGGTCGGTGTGCTGCATCGCGTCGAGGAACTCGCTGACCGCCGCCCCGCCGAGGTCAAGCCGCCTTCGACGGCGGGCGATGTTTCCAATTTGGTGCCGTTGCATGAAGTTCTCGGTGAGATCGTAGGCACCCGACCCGGCAGCAAGCGGGTGGAGAGGTGCTACCAGCACCTGGTTAACTCTTTGGGTTCAGAACTCGATATCCTGAACGAGGTGCCGATCGAAGATATCCGCCGGGCCAATGACGGTCTGCTGGGCGAAGCGATCAATCGGCTCCGCTCCGGCGATGTCATCCGTGAGCCCGGCTATGATGGCGAATATGGCATTATCCGCCTCTTCGACGACGACGAACTGATCGAGGCCAAAAGCGGCGGCCTTCTGTTCGATCTGCCTAAGGCAATCGGCGAGAAACACCCCGCCTCGATACCGACGGCCGCGGGGCCTATTCTGAAATCGGGTAGTGTGAGCCCGCCGGCACCGAGCGAGCCACCACCGCCAAGTGAAGTCGGCGGCGCTGACACTCAATCGAATATGTTTCCGAGGCATGGAATTCTGGCGGCGCTGGATGAGGAGCAGCGGAAGGCGGCGGCGATTACGCGTGGGCCGGCCTTGATTATTGCTGGTCCCGGTTCCGGCAAGACCAGGACGCTTACCCATCGCATTGCACATCTGATTGCCGAAGAAGGTGTGCAGGCTCGGTCCTGCCTGGCGATTACCTTCACCCGGCGGGCGGCGCTGGAGATGCGCGAGCGTTTGACCAGGCTCTTGCCGAAGGATGCCGAGCGCATCCCCATCCACACCTTCCATTCGCTTGGCCAAACGATCCTTCAAGAACAACCGAAAGCCGCCCGGTTACCGGACGATTTCAGGGTCGCCGACGACATCGAACGCACCGAGCTGATCAAGGCGTTGCTCGATATCTCGTCCCGCGAAGCGAAGCGGCTGCTGGCTGATATTTCCCGCTCCAAGCGTACGGCGCAGCGGGCAAGCGATGAGGTGGCGGCTGCTCTTGAAGTCTATCAGCCCGAATTGGTCAGGCGCGGCTGGGTCGATTTCGACGATCTGATCGGGCTTACGGTGCGTCTCCTTCGCAATCATGACGATCTCGCCGCCCAGTACCGGGCGCGTTATGCTTGGATCTCGGTCGATGAATTCCAGGACATCGACGAGCAGCAATATCGGATGGTCCAGCTTCTGGCATCGGCGGACGCACACATTCTGGCCATCGGCGATCCCAATCAGGCGATCTACGGCTTCCGAGGAGCCGATCCCCGGAGTTTCCAGCGTTTTCGCGATGACTATCCAGACGCCCGGGCGGTGACGCTTCGGCGTAATTATCGCTCCAGCGGCACGATCGTCAAAGCGTCGGCCGAGGTGATTGAGGCCGGCGAGGAGGGCGCTGCTGCCGGCATCGAGCATGTCCGTGAGATGGAGGAGCGCGTCACCATCCACTGTGCATCCAGCGACAAGGCGGAAGCCGAATTCGTCATACACAGCATCGAGCGCCTGATTGGCGGCCACAGCTTCTTCTCCATCGACACCGGTCGGACCGCCGACACCGATCGGGCCAGCGGCCCCGGCAATACATCCGAGACGCCTGTGGCCGATCATCGACGGCGGGATCTCTCATTCGCCGATTTCGCCATCCTCTATCGCACCGATGCGCAGGCCAAGCTTCTGGTCGAGGCGTTCGAGCGTTCGGGCATGCCTTATAAGAAGCATAACCACGACTTGCTCATCGAAGAGTCCGCTGCGCAGGCGATTTTGCACCGGGTCGATCCGGTGGCCAAGGTGACCGCATCAGTCGAGCTGAAGGCCGCGGCTGCCGCGGTCATGCGTGATGCCGAGGCCGAGGAGATCGACGATCTCGAAGCAACGCTGCAGCAGCTCTTGGCCTTGGCCGCAAGCTGCGAAGATCGCCTTGATTGGTTCGTCGACGCCGTGCCGCTCGCAACCGAGGCCGACTGCTTCGATCCGCGCGCGGATCGCGTTTCTCTCCTGACCATTCACGCTGCCAAGGGTCTGGAGTTCCCGGTGGTCTTCGTGGTCGGCATGGAGAACGGCATCCTGCCGCTGACCTTCGGCAAGGCGCCCGGCGACGCAGAGCTTGCCGAGGAGCGGCGCCTTGCCTTCGTCGGCATGACGCGTGCGATGGATCGCTTGTTTTTGACTCATGCCAAAAAGCGGACCTGGCGCGGCGCTGATCGGGAGTTGGCGCCATCACCCTTCCTCGGCGACCTCAGCGACACGCTCTTCAATACCTCGAGGACAGAGGTGAAGAAAAAGCCCGGCGATCAGCAGCTCCAGCTTTTCTAGTGGCCACGCCACTAGCCTTCGTTTCTTCGCTCGCTTTGAACCCGCCGTTCACGATAGGCAATGTAGAGGGCGCTGCCGAAGATAACGGCGCCGCCGAGCCAGGTGAACATGTCCGGTACCTGGGCGAAGGCGATATAGGCGAGCAGCGCCGTCCAGGGGAGCTTGCAGAAATCGAGCGGCATGACGACGCTGGTGTCTGCGACCCGGAGCGCTTCAGTCATCAGCCATTGAGCGCCGCCGCCGAGCAGGCCGAGCGCTAGGATCCAGGGCACCATGTCCCAGGTTGGCCAGGTCCAGACGAACAGCGCCGCCACCAGTGACAGCGGTAGCTGCAAGAGCGACATATAGATGATGATGGTGATACTCGAATCGAAGCGGCTGACCTTCTTGATCAAGAGGAGAGCGACAGCCCAGAAGACCGTGGAGATCATCACCAGCATCTGGCCTAGCCCGACCTCGGCAAAGCCCGGTCGGAGGATAATCAGTGTGCCGACGAAGCCGACGATGACGGCTGTCCAGCGCCGGAGCCTGACCGTTTCACCAAGCACCAGGGCTGCGAGCATCGTCGCAAAGATTGGGGCGGCAAAGCCGAGTGCGGTCACTTCGGCGAGCGGCGTGATGCTGACCGCATAAAAGAAGCAGAGCATTGCGACCACGTTCACCAGGGACCGAAAGATGTGGAGGTTCAGATGCTGCGTGCGCAGCGGTTCCAGACCGTAGCGGATGAACCAGGGGAGCACGAAGATCAGTCCAGCCGCATTTCGGAAAAACGCGGCCTCGAACGGGTGCATGACCTCTGTCAGATGGCGGATGACCGCATGCATCGCCGCGAAGAAGAAGGTTGACAGAAACATGAGCGTGATGCCGCGGACCGGGCTGTTGACGATGCCCGAACTCGGCTGATCGGCCGTTGTCTGTATCGGTGCCGGCGGCACGGTTGTTCTCCTGGATGGCAAGCGTCCTGTCTTCGAACGCCCGCATCCTTATAGCCGATTAGCCGACCCTGGTGTGATCAATCCGGCGCCCTTTGCCAGCCGCTCACTCCGCAGGCACGGAAGCCGTCCGCTCGTTCCAAATGACCTCGTTGCCTGCAGCGGGCCGCTCCGGCACCAACCGGGCAAGCAGGAGCGAGACAAACGCCATTGCAGCGCCGGCGAGGAATACGAACTCCGGTGAAAAAATCCAGACAAAGCCCAAAAGCACCGGCAGGAACACGGCGGCGATGTGGTTGATGGTGAAGGAGACGCCGGCGGTCGGCGCGATGTCTCTCGGATCGGCGATCTTCTGGAAGTAGGTCTTCATCGCGATCGCCATGGCGAAAAACGCGTGATCGAGAATGTAGAGCCCGGCCGCGATCAGCGGGTTCTCGACGAAGGCATAGGCGCCGAAGACAAGCACCAGCCCCACATACTCGACCGTGAGCGCGGTGCGCTCTCCGAAGCGGCTGACCATGCGGCCGATCCAGGTTGCAAAGCACATGTTGAAGACGCAGTTGATCAAGAACAGCAGCGTCACCGCCTCGACCGAATAGCCGAATTTTTCGACCATCATGAAGGCGGCGAACACGATGAAGATCTGTCGCCTTGCTCCTGACATGAAGGTGAGCGCGTAGTAGAGCCAGTAGCGTTTTCTGAGCACCAGATGCTTATGTTGCTCGTATTCGCCATCGATGCGCGGAAAGGCCAGCCAGGCGAACAGCGCCACCAGCACGGTAGCACCACCGCCGGCGATATAGACCCAGACATAGTCGAGGTGGAGGAGCGTCTTGGTGAGGTAGATCAGCCCGTAGGTGGCAAGGGACGCGAACGCCCCGACCGCGATGATTCGTCCGAGCACTTCGGGCGCGCGGTCCTTGTCGACCCACTGCAGCGAGAGCGAAATCTGCAGCGTCTGGAAATAATGAAAGCCGATCGACATCAAGACGGTGGTGCAATAGAGACCGATCACGCTCGGAAACAGCCCGGTGATCGCCGTGCCCAGCCCTAGCAGGGTGAGCGAGATCAAGGCGAAGGTCTGTTCGCGCAGGATTAGCAGCACGAAGATGGTGGTGAACGCCAAGAAACCCGGCACTTCGCGCAGGGACTGCAGGATGCCGATCTCGACGCCGGTATAGGCTGCGCGCTCGATCGCGAAGTTGTTGAGCAGCGCCTGCCAGGTGGCGAAGGACAGCGGCACGCCCGCCGCGAGGACGTAGAGGAGGATCTCCGAGCGCTGCCAGGAAAAGCGCCTGGAGGATGCGGGGGATGCGGCCATGTCGCTATTATCGCCGCATCATCGAGAGCGTGGCTATGAAAAATATTGCGGCCATCGGCTCGTCTCGGTTTTTGCCCTGCGGCCGTGATCCGCTGACGTCGGTCACCGGCGATCCGCCAGTGATCATCGCGGGCACGGCGGCGATGAAC
>JBPCVQ010000450.1:0-8727 GCA_051010395.1 Geminicoccaceae bacterium
CGCCGCCCTGAGCAAATCCGCTTCGGCCTGGGCCCGCTCTACCTCTCCCACCACGGCATCTGGACGGCAATCAGCCGTCTGAAGGAAATCCTGGAACGGGAACACTGGCGGGCACCTGAATACCAAAAGGTCTCCGTCTAGCGGTGTGGCAACCTCGGAGCCCGTGTGAGGGGCTATCGATCCGCTACGATGGTAAGCTTGACCCGGCGGTTCCTAGCTTCCGGCACATTGTCACCGGTTGTAACGGCGAGGTTGGATTCGCCATAATCCACGACACTTAACGCTTCCCGAAAGCGTGGATCATTTCGGATGGCATCGGCCACGCGTTCGGCTCGCACGCTGGCAAGCTTCTTGTTGTAAAGCGCAGATCCAACGGTGTCGGTATGGCCGGAAATAATGAATCTGGCGCGTGGCAATGTGGCAGCATACCGACAAGCTTCTGCCACCGATTTCATGTCATCGGAACCAAGCTCTGCGCTGTCGGTCTCGAACAGCAGCGTAAACGACTTGCCGCCTTCCGTTAGGTCGGGGATAGGTGTCTGGTTGATCTTTTCTGCGGTCAGAGATGAAGAGCTGCCTGTCTCCTTTGTCGGTGATCCATCCTCCTCCGAGAGCGAGCCCCCCGCGATCTCATTCTTCGTCGTTGGGGGATCGACCGTCTCCTGACCGGGGACCGAAATGCCGGCCAACTCTATGTCGCTGGCCTTCAGATATTCATGAACACCTTGATGATGCAACAATGGTAAGTCGAGCAGCGAAATTGACGGGTCAATCTTGCCGATATCGATACTGGCTGCCTTCAAAATGAGCCTATCATCTTGGATCGCATCCAACAGTAGATGAATGACGTCGGGTCTCACAGCCACGCCGGCAACCAATAGATGGCCCGGAGACGTATTCGGAAAGCTTCGCTCTTGAGACTTTTCAGACGGCCAGAACTTCATCACGGCATACAGACCTGGCGCGGCTTCCAATTCCGCAAGGTCAGTCTTGGACATGTCGATCAGGCCCAGTCCATTTCGGTTCTCACTCATCAAATCGAGAGGGTTATCTTGGAATCCGCCCCAAACGGTTTCGATATCGAATTCCTCGATTTGCAATTTGGCGAGTGAACTGATGCCGACTGCAATCATTCGGGATTGATTACCCATAGCATCGGCTATCAACCGGAGCCGTTCCTTCCTATCCAGCTCCTGACCAGACACGAAGCCATCCGGCTGCGCAAATGCAATAAGCCCGAGAAGTAGAGTTATCAAGCGCCCCGCAAGACATCGACCAATCATAGCGTGCCTCCACATTGATTATTCTGACTGTTATTTGAGCACGCTCTATTAGAGAGCTTGCTCTGGAAATCAAACGGCATGCGAATCGTGTAACAGCACAGACTTGTAGTATTGACCATCTATATGTTGCAATAGGACAAGCAGCAAGAACACTTGGCTGAAGGTTTTCCATAGGGAGCTTGAAAAATCAACAAATGCTATCAATCCACTGTCAATTCATCATCACAAATGCTTGAGCCACTGTGATCGGCACCATTCGTAGGCGCCGCTTGATGGCCTTCTCATCCAGCTACGATGTGCTGCCCAACTCAGCTACGGAATTGCGGGCTCATCGGATTTGCCGACCGCTTGAATAATTGCGCCACGACGTTTCGTTGCTGACTTATCGGCCTTAACGAACCATCGATTGATCTATCGAAAATGTCGGCGTCAATGGCTGCGCTTTTGCGAGATGTGCCAGGGGATCAGCAGTCGCTCGGCCAAGGTCACCAGACCAAACAGAGTCAAACCCAAAAGCGTCAGCAGGAAAATGCCGGCAAAGGCAAGATCGGGGCGCATGTTGCCGGTGACGATCTGGATGTAGAAGCCGAGCCCCTCGTCCGAGCCGATGAACTCGGCGATGGTGGCGCCGACCGTGGCATTGATCGCGGCGTATTTGAAGCCGACGAAGCACTGCGGCAAGGCAGCCGGAAGACGCACTTTGAAGAAGGTGCGGATCGGTCCAGCACCTGTCGCCCGACAGAAGCGGGTGAGTTCTTCGCTGAGCGAGCTGAAGGCGAGGATGGCGTTCAGGACGATCGGGAAGAAACAGACCAGAAAGACGATGATCACCTTCGGCAAGAGACCGAAGCCGAGCCAGGAGATGAAGAGCGGCGCGAACGCGATCTTCGGCGTCATCTCGACGCTGACGAAGAACGGATAGATGGTTTTGCGCAGGATCGAAGAAAACGCGATGGCGAGGCCAAGCGGCACGGCCAGGATGATGGCGACCGCGTAACCGATCACCGTCTCCAGGCCGGTGACATAGGTGTAGTAGATCAGGCGATCGAGGTCGGCGGCGCTCTTGGTGACGATTTCCGAGGGCTTCGGCAGGATGTAGCGCGGCACGTCGAACCAGTCGATCGCGAATTCCCAGAACAGGAAGAACCCGACGAAGAACGCAATGAACATCCAAGAGTTTTTAAGCCACCCAACGATGGCACCGAGCAACGGCCAAGCTCCATCAGGTGACCGCTGTCGGGCGTCCCGACTAGAGGACGCCGTAGCCATGGAAGACCTCCTGGATTTCGGCGAGATAGTGGGCAAAGGCGGGGCTTTTCTTGACGTCGAGATTGCGCGGCCAGGGGAGGTCGATCGGGATCACGCGGTCGATGATGCCCGGGCGCGGAGTGATGATGCAGACGCGGGTGGAGAGCTGCACCGCTTCCTCGATGCTGTGAGTGACGAAGACGACGGTGGGTTTGCGCTCCATCCATAACGCCTGCAGATCGTGGCGGATGCGCTCCCTGGTCATGGCGTCCAGCTTGCCAAGTGGTTCATCGAGGAGAACCGTGTCCGGCTCGTGGATCAAGGCTTGGCAGAAGGCGGCGCGTTGCTGCATGCCGCCGGAGAGTTCGGATGGCAGGCGATGCTCGAAGCCGTCCAGATGAACTGCTTGCAGCAGCTGCTGTATTTTTTGGCGGTAGTCGTCGAGGGGCAGGCCGCGCATTTCGAGTTGGACCTCGACATTGCCCTGTACGGTGCGCCAGGGCATGAGCGTGTTGTCCTGGAACATGATGCCGATATCGGTCTGTGGCCGGTCGACCGAGCGGCCGTCCACCAGGATGTCCCCCCGACTGCGTTCCAGGAGGCCAGCCATCATTAGCATCACGGTCGACTTGCCACAGCCCGAGGGGCCGAGCAGCGAGACAAACTCACCGGGCCTAATGTCGAGATCGGCGGGGCCGAAGGCATGTACCGCCTCCGCCCCCTCACCGAAGGTTTTCTCGACCGATTTCAGCTCGATCGCTGCACTCATATCAACACTGCTTCCCGTCTGCACACCGTCCCCAAGTCAACGGTCCGGCGCGTCGCCGGTTAGGGGAGGAAGTCGTTGGTGTAGAAGTCGGCGGCGACCATGTCGGTTTCGAGGTCGTTATATTCCTTCATCAGACCGAGCATGTCCTCCCAATCGGAGGCGACGTGCATGCCGAGCGTCTTGTCGGCATTACCTGCCGAATAGAGAATGCCGAGGGTGACGTCGAGCACGGAGCTGGCCTGCGCCTTGCCTTCGTCCTCAGCCATGGTGCCGCCGACGATATCGGCCATGGAATCGATCGCGGCGGCCGGGTCCTTTTCCGTCTCGGCATAGGCGGCCATGGTGGCGCCGACGAAGCGCTTCACCATATCCGGATTGTCGGCGACCGTGTCCTTGTGGGTCGAGAGGCAGTAGCCGACCTGGTTCACGCCGAAGTCCGAATAGGCAAACGTGACCGGGTCGTCGCCGCCATTGGCCTTGATCTCGGCGGGCTTGTCATCGAGGCCACCGAGCATCGCGACGGCATCGCCGGCTCCCTGGAGATAGGAGGAGACGAGAGCGCCGTCCGGCCCGTTGGTAAGGTTGATGTCATCCGCGCTTAGGCCTGAGTTGGCGAGCACGATCGGGAAGAAGGTGTTCACGCCGGCATTGGCGGTGGTCAGGATCTTCTTGCCCTTGAGGTCGGTGAGCTCCTTCACGCCGGCATCGGGCCGGACAATCACCGCCTCGGTGCCCGACGCGTCGATCACGCCGACCGAGATCAAGGGAGCCCCTTGCGCCGCCAGCGTCACCATGGCGGCGCAGGAGCCATAGGCGAAGGTGCTGTCACCGTTGGCGACCAGGCGATGAGCCGATGATGAGCCGTTGCCGGAGCGGATGTCGACGTCGATCCCGGCTTCATCATAGTGGCCTTTGTCCTTGCCGAGCGCGAAGCCGGCGTGGGAGCCGTAATACATCCAGTTGAGCCGAAGCCGGACGTCGTCTTCGGCGCGGGCGATGCCGGTAAGCGCTATCGTCGCTACGGCGGTTCCCAAAACGATTGAGGTGAGTTTCATCGTCGTCTCCCTTTTCTGTTTTCAGTTGACGTTCTTGGGCATCTTTAAAGATCCACCAATCCGGGCACATCGATCGCCCGCATCATGGCTCGTGTGGCCTCGCGGTAGGGTTCACGAACGTCCCGCGTCGGCGGCCGGCAGCGGCTGGAGGGCAGACCGACCAGCTCCATGCAAAGCTTGTCGAGATAGCCATCACCACTGGTGAAGTTCTGCTCAATGTCGACCCAAAGCTTGTAGAAGGGCATGGCCTCCTCGGTCATCATGCGGGCGATTTCTGCGTAGTTGCTGGCTTTGACCTCGTCGATCAGCTTGATCCCCCAGGCTGGCCAGAAATTGCAGAGGTGCACCTCAAAGGCGCGGGCACCCAAGGCGGGCATGGCGCTCATCGGAAAGAATAGGTTGTTGTCGATGATGGTGAAGCGATCGGCGAAGCGCGAGGTGACGTCCTCGAATTCCATGGCGTCGGTGCGCGGAGTCGCCCATTTGAGGCCGACGATGTTCGGAATCTCGGCGAGCCGCTCGACCATGGCAAACGAGAGGCTGGTCGAGGTCCAGAACGTGTTGTAGACGATCACGCCCACGCCGGGGGCAGCTGATGCGCCCGCCTTCACGAACTCCTCGAAGTCAGTCTCGGTGTGGGTGAAGTAATAGGGACACGAGATCTGGACGAAATCCATCCCCATCGCCTCTGCGGCTTTGGTGAGGCGTTCCAGTTCCAGCGTGCTGGTGGTCTGAGCGCCCATGGTGAGCGGTACGGCGCCGTTCGCTTCGTCCGCCACGGTCTCGGCAACCTTGATCCGTTCCTCGAAGGTCATTGTCGAGAAATCGCCGGCGGCGCCACCGGCCAGCAGGGTCGCGTAGTCGGCGGTCAGGCCGTTGTCCAGGAGAAAGCGGACATATCGACGAAGGGCCTGCCCGTCGACGGGCCAGCCGCGCTGGTCGGCGAACGGCGTCGGCACGGTGACGTAGCAGCCTTCGAGCTTCTTCTTGAGTACAGTGGGATCGGTCAACCTGTGCTCCGGTCTTGGATCCGAGGCAATTTTCGCCTCCCTCGATCTCTTCATCCTTGCGGAGGAACGATCGAGTATGTTTGCATAAAACGTCAGGATTTTAGCATATAGCGCAACAAGGAAAGGACCGCATCATGGTCCAAAGTGTGACCGACGAGGCACCGCGAAGCCCTCGCGGCGGCGACCGCGTCGCCCCCTGCTTCGTCTTCATCCTGCAGCCGGAATTTCCGATCAATGCGCTGATCCTGGCGAGCGAGGCGCTCAGAATTGCCAACCAGAACAGTGGCTCAAAGCTGTTCGCCTGGCATTACGCCTCGACCGACGGCGCACCGGTTCGGGCGAGCAACGGCATGTGGATGGAGGTCGAGTTCAGCCTCGGCAGCTTCCCGAAAGCGGATTATCTTTTCCTGTTCGAGGGCAATCTGCCGACCCAGCGGAATTCACCGGACCTGCTCGCCAGGCTTCGATCGGCGAGCCGCTACGGCGCTGTCGTCGCCGCCGTCGACACCGCGGCATTTGCGCTGGCGCAAAGCGGGCTCATCAGGAGGCGGGACACCGTCCTGCACTGGGAGGCGGTGCCGACGTTTCAGGAGCGATTCCCCGAGATCCCGGTGAAGGATGCGCTTTACGAGATCGGCGATGGGATCATCTCCTGCGGCGGTGGCGTGGCGACGCTCGATCTGATGCTCGATCTGATCGGACGCCGCTACGATGAAGCACTCGCCAATGAAGTCGCCAACGCGCTGGTGCACACGCGCCGGCCCGCCGATCGGCCGCAGCGCCTGGACAGCAGGCCTTCTCCCGGCGAGGCTTCGTTGTCGGCGCGCACCATCGACCTGATGGAGCGCCATCTCGATTTTCCGCTGTCGCCTGCTGAGATCGCGACGCGGCTCGGTGTCTCGGTCCGTTCACTGGAACGATACTGCCAGCGCCATTTCCGCGAGACGCCGATGCAGCTCTATCTGCTGATCCGCCTGCAGGCCGCGCGCAACTTCCTCTTCTACGAAGACATGAGCCTGAAGGACATCTCGATCGCCTGTGGTTTTTCTTACCCTTCGGTATTCTCCCGCGCGTTCAGGGACCATTTCGGGCAGACGCCGAGCGACTTTCGAAAGGCGATCCGCAGTCAGCAGGATCAGTCGCTCAGACCGGAGATCCGAAGGCTGGCGCTGACGCAGCCTGCCAACAACGTGCGACGTTGAGCGTTATTTTTTTGTCGTTTCAGATCAAGGTTTCCCGCGTAGTCGATGAAAGAAATGGTCAGACCATCAAGAAGTTTGCGGCGCATGTTGACGGTTCGGGGAGGTAGGCGATGACGTCCATATCCTGTTGTGTCGTTCTCTCCAGCGAACAGCAGTCACGACTGCGACAGGGTGCAGGGGACTGGGACGTCAGGTTTCAGGACCCCGGCGAACCTTCCGACTGTCCCCTGATCTTCGGCAATCCCGAACCAGCGGTCGTAGCGGACAATCATGCGCTTCGCTGGATGCAGCTGGAATCGGTCGGCTTCGGTGAGTATGCCGATCTCGATCTGACGCGCCCGGATGGATTGGTGCAGATCACCAATCTCGCCGGCTTTTTCGCCGACCCGGTGGCGGAAACCGCACTCGCCGGCATCCTGGCTCTCGGGCGCGGCATCGACCGGCTGGCGGTCTTACAGCAGCAGGCCGAATGGGTCGGCGATCCGCTCCGGGAGGATCTGCGGCTGCTCAAGGGCGCCAGCGTTCTGCTGTTTGGCTATGGCGCGATCAATCAACGGGTCGCCGAGCTTCTCGGCCCGTTCGGTTGCAGGATCGACCATCTCGCGAGCGGCTGGACCGGAGACGCGCTCGATGCAGCACTGGCCGACGCCGACATCCTTATCGCCACAGCACCCGACACAGCGAAGACACGCGGTCTGTTCGACCAGGTGCGGTTGGCGCGTATGAAACCGGGGGCGGTTTTTTGCAACTTTGGCCGAGGCTCGCTCGTCGATGAAAGGGCGTTGGCTAAGGCGTTGCAGGCAGGCCAACTCGGTGGTGCCGTCATCGACGTGACGGAGGACGAGCCGTTGCCAGTCAGTCATCCGTTTTGGTGCTGTCCAAACACCATCGTCACCCAGCATAGCGCCGGCGGCACCGCGGACGAGCTTGACCGCAAGATCGATGTCTTTCTCGCCAACCTCGCCCACTACCGCACCGGCGGCCCACTCGTGGGCCTCGTTGACTTTGCAAAGGGGTACTGATGCCCAACATCGAAAAAATCCGCTGCGTCCTCCTTTCCTCTCCCTATGCCGATGCCGACGATCCCGAGATCAAGGAGTGCTTCCCGAACGGCCCGAAACGCACCATCGGCATGGTCGAGGTCACGCTCGACAATGGCGTCACCGGTCTCGGCGAAGGCTATCTCGCCGTGTTCGCACCACTGGTCTTCAAGTCGATCGTCGATCTCTGCACGCCGCAGGTTCTTGGCAAGGACGGCTTCGATATCGAGCACCGGGTTCGGGATCTGCGCTCCCTTTGCGATTACTGGTCCCTTCAGGGTGCAGCCCGCCATGTGATCGCCGCCTTCGAGATCGCCTTGCAGGACGCAAAGGGCAAGAGCCTGGATAAGCCGGTCTACGATCTCCTTGGCGGACCGAAGTCGGAAAAAATCCGGATCTACGGCTCGGGCGGCTGCTGCGATGCCAAGAGCCAGTTTTTTCGCGAACTCGATCTTCTCGAAAGCTTGGGTATCACGCTCTACAAAATCCGCTCGATCAAGACCGATGTCTTGCGGACGGCCTGGGTGCTGGAGGAGGCGGGACAGCGCGGCATCGAGGTCGGCGTCGACATGTGCCAAAACCTCGCCGACCCGCCACAGGCCGTCGACGACGTCGTCGCCTTCGTCGAGGCCGTCCACGGGCTCACCGATCGGCGCATGGTCTTCGTCGAAGAGGCGATCGGTCCGGATTGCCCCGAAGGCTTTCGCGAGCTGCGCGGGAAAATCGAGGTGCAGGTTTGCGGCGGTGAGATCATCACCACGCCGAAGGAAATGATCGAGCGTATCGAGGCCGATGTCTACGACTTCGTGCAACCCGACGCCTCGGTCATGGGCGGCATCACGGCGGTGATGGACGTGTTTTCTGCGGCGAAGGCGAAGAGCACTGATGTCGTCGTCCACGCCTGGGGTGGGGCGGCGGCGATCATGGCAAGCTATCACGCCGCCTTCGCAGCCGGCGGTAAGCTCGTGGAATACCCGATGCTGGATTTCCCACTCGGCACTGAGATGATCGGCGATCAGGGCCGCATCGAAAACGGGCAGCTCGTCCGCCCGACCGCCCCTGGTCTCGGCCTGACGCTGACACCTGAAATGGAGGCGCGCTATCCGTTCGACGAATCCGC
>JBPCVQ010000451.1:0-19412 GCA_051010395.1 Geminicoccaceae bacterium
GCGAGCCGACCACTGATCCGAGGGATCTCTATACCAATCCCCGCGGCGCCCTCCTGCCCTTCGGCGCTGCGATCACCGGCCACAAGGGCGGCGGGCTCTGGCTGATGGCCGATCTCCTGGCGGGTGCCTTGTCTGCAGGCGGCTGCAGCCGACCGCCGGACACGCCGCCCAGGCTCTGCAGCAACATGCTGTCGATCGCGATCGACCCCGCCGCTTTCGCCGACCAGCCCGCCTTCGTCGCCGAGGTCAAACGCTATGCGGGGTTCGTCAGAAGCGCGAAGCCGAGAGATCCGAAAGCGCCTGTCATGCTGCCGGGTGAGCCCGAGCGCAAGGCGCGCGCCGAACGCCTGGCGGATGGCATCAATGTCGATCCCGAGACCTGGGCCCAGATCGTCACCGCCGGCGGATCGGTCGGCATCGAAGCATCGCTGCTCGACGACATGATCGCCTGAAACACCGCTCCCGCGTATCATCGAAATCCCCATTCACCTGTCGATCTTGATGAAATGGCCGAGACAGGCCATGATCAAACGAACGGGGGCTGAACAGAATCAGCCGGTCATCAGGGAAAGGCAGCTCATGGCTTCGGTCGATGTCGAAAAAGTCGATAAGTTCTACGGGACGACACAGGTTCTGTTCGGCGTCGAGGTCGGGATTGAGGATGGCGAGTTCGTGGTTCTCGTCGGACCCAGCGGCTGCGGCAAGTCGACGCTGCTGCGCATGATCGCCGGTCTCGAGGAAATCTCCGGCGGTCAGATCCAGATCGGCGGCCGCGTGGTCAATAACGTGCCGCCCAAGGATCGGGACATCGCCATGGTGTTCCAGAACTACGCGCTCTATCCGCATATGACCGTGCAGAACAACATGGCGTTCTCCTTGAAGCTCGCCAAAGCCTCCAAGGATGAAATCAAGACGAAGGTCGACCGTGCGGCCGAAATTCTGGGCCTTGGGTCCTACCTTGATCGCTATCCGCGCCAGCTCTCCGGCGGCCAGCGCCAGCGTGTCGCCATGGGTCGGGCGATCGTGCGCGATCCGCAGGTCTTCCTGTTCGATGAACCTCTTTCGAATCTGGACGCAAAGCTGCGTGTGCAGATGCGCACCGAGATCAAGGAGCTGCATCAACGCCTGAAGACCACCTCCGTCTACGTCACCCATGATCAGATCGAGGCCATGACCATGGCCGATCGGATCGTGGTCATGCATGACGGCATCGTCGAGCAGAACGGCTCGCCGCTCGACCTCTACGACAACCCAGCCAACCTGTTCGTCGCCGGCTTCATCGGCTCACCCGCCATGAATTTCATCGATGCGACGATCAAACGAAATGGCGGGGCGCCGAGCGCTGTTACCGAAGATGGCACGACCCTCCCCCTTGCCCCCGACGCCGGCGGAGAGGAAGGTCAAAAAATCGTCTACGGTGTCCGCCCCGAACATCTCACCATGGCCGCGGAAGACAGCGGCGCGCTCGCCGAAGTCTCGGTGGTCGAGCCCACGGGTGCGGAAACGCTTGTGTTCAGCCGGATTGCCGGCAAGGACGTCACCGCCGTGTTCCGCGAGCGGCACCAGTTCACCCCTGGCCAGCAAATCCATCTCGCCCCCGATCTCGGCGCGGTTCATCTGTTCGACAAGGCGAGCGGCCAGCGAGTCTGAACCTGCTGCCGAAAAGACAGTCTGGCCAAACCGGAACGCGGTTTTCGCAGACTTTATTCGCGCGCTAACTCTGTGAATTCACTTTCAATATCGTGATGATGCCGATCGTTGCATTCATAGGCCGATGGCAGTTTTTGCTTATATTCCTATTTTTAGATTTCACATAAGGAAATTTTCCAGTATACAGGTTGCTCTGCAGACAAAATACGAGGTCAGACTGTAATGATAACCTGCTGTTTTAAAACAAGACTGATGTCCAACTTTGAAATAATCTTTCCTCAACCATTAGGGATTCATTGACTTTTTCATGCTACATTTGCTGCAATGCAGCATAATAGGCTCGAGATCCTGGCAGCAATGTTGGTGGTGACGCTCTGATGCAATATCACGCTTATGAAATGGCCCATGCGATGATTACGCCGATGCGTGTGGGGGCCCATCTCGTTCGGGAACTCAACAGCAGCGTATTCAACCCTTTCGCCCATACGCCGGTCGGCAAGTCGGTGGCCGCCGCCTGCGAGGTGTTCGAAGGGGTGACCCGGCGCTACGGCAAGCCGGAATTCGGCATCGACGAGGTCACCGTCAACGGTGTGCCGGTCGCGGTCACCGAGGAGATCGTGAGCTATCGCCCCTTTGGCGATCTCCTGCATTTCAAGCGGGATGAGAAAGCCACGGATCGACGCCAGCCACCGAAGGTGTTGGTCGTAGCACCCATGTCCGGCCACTACGCCACCCTGCTGCGCGGCACGGTCAGGGCGATGATCCCCGAGCACGACGTCTACGTCACCGACTGGCGGGACGCGAGAAACGTGCCGCTGGTTTATGGCGGTTTCGACTTCGACGACTTCGTCGACTACGTAGTCGACTTCATCCGCCTGCTCGGCCCGGATACCCATGTGATCGCCGTCTGCCAGCCCTCGGTCCCGGTGCTCGTGGCAACGGCGGTCATGGCAAAGGGGGGCGATCCCTGCCAGCCGCTGTCGCTCACCTTAATGGGCGGACCGATCGACACCAGGAAGAACCCGACAGCGGTCAACAAGCTCGCCCAGTCCAAGGATATCGCCTGGTTCAGACGCAATGTCATCAGCCGTGTGCCGATGCCGCATGCCGGCGCCATGCGCGAGGTCTATCCGGGCTTCATCCAGCTCTCCGGCTTCATGACCATGAACCTGGATCGCCATGTCGAAGCCCATTGGGGGCTCTACCAGCACCTGATCGAGGGCGACTGCGATTCGGTCGAGCAGCACCGGAAGTTCTACGAGGAATATCTGGCGGTCATGGACCTGCCCGCCGAATTTTACCTGCAGACGGTCGAAACCGTTTTCCAACAGCACCTGCTGCCGGACGGCAAGCTCGAACATCGTGGCGAACTCGTCGATTGCTCCTTGATCGAGGGCACTATGCTGATGACCGTCGAGGGCGAGAAGGACGATATCTGCGGGCTCGGCCAGACCGAAGCCGCCCACGAACTCTGCACCGGGCTCCATAAGGACAAACATATCCACTACGTTCAGCCGGGCGTCGGCCATTACGGCGTGTTCAACGGCACCCGCTGGCGCACCGAGATCCAACCGCGCATCGCAGAGATGGTGCGCACGGCCGAGGGCACGAGACCGAAAGACAGGCGGCGCAGCAAGACGCCTGCGGGCGTGCCGAAGCCCAAAAGCCTGCTCGCCGCCTTCAAGTGGACGCCCTGACCGAACCGAGAAAGCGTGCCGCTTGCGCCGGTGTTTTCATTCGGATCTTGGCGGCGTTTGGATAAGCGTTCTCGGCGAACAGCTTGCGGCACCGCTCCTGCACGGTCCCGTAGCTCGTCAGAACCCAAACCAGGATCGAGTCCCGGCTGAAAAACGACTTCCGCCAGCTTTCCCGATTGCCGTTGCAGATCTCCTGACCGGAGACGCTCCTGGAAATCGTCCGCTTCAGGCTCCGCCACATAACCAGGGGAAACGGAAAATCGAGCCAGATGACCGTCGTGGCGCGCGGCCAGAACAGGTCGCGGGCGCGGCGGTAGTTGCCATCCATGACCCAGTGGGTCCCGCCGGCCTTCTCAGCGACCAGGCATCGAAATTCCTCGTGACCCCGCTCGATCCAGCCTGGCAGCCAGAAGAGACTGTCCAGCTCGACATAGACGCTGTCGAGACGATCCGCGAGCGTGCGGGCGAAAGTCGACTTTCCCGAGCAGCTGCAGCCGACGACGACCACGCGTGCAAGGTCGGGCAAAGGAGCGTCTTTAGATAGCATCGCAGGCCACTCGTTCCCGCCTACTCCGTCGGCAAGGTCACCGTCATCTCGGCACCGCCATAGTCATGAACGCTGTCCTTGGCGCGCAGCGTCACCTCGCTGATGCCATCGGGAATGGTCACAGTCGTCGAGCGGGTAAACGGCTGCTCGTTCTCATGGGGATGCGCCAGAACCCGCGTACCGAGCACGCTGCCGTCAGGCGCCACCACGTCCCAGGCATCGGCATAGTGATCCCACCCCTCATCGCCATGGGCGACGGTAACATCGAAGCGATAGCTTCCCCCTCCCCCCTTGCTCACCTCAACCCCCACAACATCCGCCTCCCCAGCAGCAGCAGTGGCAGCGCCACCTGCTAGACTTAGGGTCAGAGCCAAGGTCAGGCATCTCAACATTCACGTTCTCCCGTTTCGAGCGCACAGGCCGAATCCAGCGCCACTGCGAGGCACAGCCTCCTCATTGTCTCGCGCCTACAATCGAGCGTGTCTCAGGCAAGTCAAGGCTGTCGCGCCTCGCGACCTACGAATAGGGGTCGGCGGCGTCTCTGAGGCCGTCGCCCAGGAAATTGAAGGCAAGGACAACGAGGATCACTGGAAGGACGGGGAGCATGAGCCAGGGGTAGAGGGCGACGACGTTGATGTTTTGGGCTTCGGCGAGGAGGACGCCCCAGGAGGTGATGGGCGGGCGGAGGCCGAGGCCGAGGAAGGAGAGAGCTGTTTCGCCAAGGATCATCGCCGGGATCGAGAGGGTGGCGGATGCGATCAGGTGGCTCATGAAGGAGGGGACGAGGTGGCGAAACACGATGCGCTTTGGTTTGGCGCCCATGAGCATGGCGGCCGTGGCGAAATCCTCTTCACGAAGGGCGAGCACCTTCGATCGGACGGCGCGGGCGAGGCCGGTCCAGTCGAAAAGCGCCAGGATGATGGTGATCCCGAAATAGATCCAGATTGGACTCCAGGTGACCGGCAGGGCCGCTGACAATCCCATCCAGAGTGGGAGTTCGGGAAAGGAGCGGATCATCTCGATCATGCGCTGAATGACGCTGTCGATCCAGCCGCCATAATAGCCGGAGATGCCGCCGAGGATGATGCCAAGCACGAAGCTCAGCGTGATGCCGATCAGACCGACGGTGAGTGAAATACGCGTTCCATAGACGATGCGCGAAAAAACGTCCCGCCCTAGCCGGTCGGTGCCGAACAAGAAGAAAGTGCCGCCTTCGGCCGGGCAGATGAGGTGGAAGTCAGCCGGGATCAGGCCCCAGAACTTGTATTCGTCACCGGAGCAGAAGAAACGAAGCGGCTGCACATTGCCCTGATCGGGAACATATTCGCGCTTCAGATTCTCCATATTGAGCTCGAATTTGGAGCCATAGACGAAAGGACCTATCAGCGCTCCCTCGTGGAAGAGATGGAGGCCCTGGGGAGGATGGTGGATGAACTGGGTGTTGCGGGTCTGCAGATTATACGGCGCGATCCACTCGGAGATCAGGGTCGAACCGTAGAGCGCCAGCAGGAAAAAGCCGGCCGCCACCGCCAGTTTGTGCCGCCGAAACTTCCACCACATCAGCTGCCACTGGGAGGCCGTGTAAAAGCGCTCCTGCTCCGGTGTCAGCCGCTCGTCATCAGCGGCGGGATCGAATGGCGCGCTGTTGACGTAACGTTCGCTTCCTGAGGGCTGGGTCATCGCGCCTGCCCGCTTTCGAACCGGATGCGCGGATCAAGGGCAGCAAGCGCCAGATCCGAAATCAGCATGCCGACCACGGTGAGACCCGCCAGCAGCATCAGGAAGGAACCGGCGAGATACATGTCCTGGGTCTGCAGCGCTTCCAGCAGCATGGGGCCGGTGGTCGGCAGCGAGAGGATGGTGGAAACGATCACCTCGCCGGAGATGACGGAAGGCAGGAGCGATCCGATGTCGGCGATGAACGGGTTCAACGCCATCCGCAGAGGATATTTACAAAGGGCGCGGAAGGGCGAAAGGCCCTTGGCCTTGGCTGTGACCACATAGGGTTTTTGCAATTCATCGAGAAGGTTCGCGCGCATCCGCCGGATCATGCCGGCCGTGCCTGCGGTGCCGATGACCACGACGGGCACGATCAGATGGGAGAGGATCGAGCCGAACTTCGCAAAACTCATCGGCTGATCCAGATATTCAGGATCCATAAGGCCGCCGACCGAGACACCGAAATAGACGTTAGCGAGATAAAGCAGCAGCAGCGCCAGGAGAAAATTCGGGGTGGCGAGGCCGAGATAGCCGATGAAGCTCAGCGCATGGTCCCCGACGCTGTATTGGTGGGTCGCGGAATAGATGCCGATCGGAAAGGAAACCGCCCAGATAAAAAGTATGGCCGCCAGCGAAACGACGAAGGAAAGAAAAATGCGGTCGCCGATGAGTTGGCTGACCGGCAGGTCGTAGGCGAAGGAAAAACCCATATCGCCCTGGAGAAGCCCCCCCATCCAAAGCAGATATTGCTGCCACCAGGGCTTGTCGAGGCCGTAGGTTTGCCTGAGATGCTCGATTTTTTCCGACTGGATGCTCTCGCCCTGAGCCTGCAGCTCGGCAATGTAGCTTTCGAGATAATCGCCCGGCGGCAGCTGGATGATGATGAACGTGATCAGGCTGATCGCGAGAAGGGTCGGAATCATGATGATCAGACGGTGAACGAGATAACGCAGCAAACCGGGTTCCCTTTGGCGAGTTATGTATCGAAGCCTAAACGAAAAAAGTTAAAGGGTGAAACTCCCAGCTTGCCTGGAACGCCTCAATATCGCTTGATGACTGACGAAAGTCACAGCCGAAATCGGCTAAAGGCCCGTTCGCCGAAACAAGAAGAAGGAAGCTCTTGATGCACCTGGATCACCTGCTGTCGACGACGGTCGAGCCAACCACCAAGAGCTGGCCAGCGGATGTCGGCAGCCTTCGCCTGGACGAAATCGGCGACCAGGGCTGGTCGCTTCGAGCCCAGGACCTGGCGCTGCCGGCACTGGTGCTGAAGGATACGGCGCTTCGACACAATGCCTGCTGGATGCGCGCCTTCATCGAGCGCGAAGGTGTGGCGCTTTGTCCCCACGGGAAAACGACGATGGCGCCGCAGCTGTTCGCCCGCCAGCTCGAGGATGGCGCATCAGGCATCACGGTTGCCACCGTGCAGCAGATGCGCGTCTGCCGGCGCTTCGGCGTACCGAGAGTCCTGATGGCCAACCAGCTGGTTTGTCGCCAAGCGATCCGAGAGGTGCTTTCAGCTCTTGAGGCCGATGCGTCGTTCGATTTTCTCTGCCTCGTCGACTCGGTGGACGGCGTTGATCTCTTAGCGAAAGAGGTCGCTGATCTCGGCGCGAAAAGACCGCTGCAGCTTCTTCTCGAAGGCGGTATCGACGGCAAGCGCACCGGCTGCCGGTCCGTGGCGGACGGCCTCGACGTTGCCAGAGCTGTAGCGGCAGCACCTGGCCTTGCGCTTCGCGGCGTCGAAGGTTTCGAGGGCGTTTTCGGCCGAGACAAGGATGGCAAGGCCGCCGACAATGTTCAGAACTTTCTCGACTTCCTCGTCGAGATCGCAAGATCGGTCGCCCAAGAAGGCCTGTTCGCACCTGGCCCGGTGATCCTGTCGGCGGGCGGGTCCGCGCATTTCGATCAGGTCGCAGCGACGTTCAATACGGCGGACCTCAAGAGGGAGACTGAGGTAATCTTGCGAAGCGGCTGCTATTTCAGCCACGATTCCGGCATGTATGCAACGGCCTTCGCCGACCTCGACAAACGTTCGCCGGAGCTGGCCGACCTCGGCGAAGGTCTGCGCCCGGCGATCGAAGTCTGGGCCTATGTCCAATCTCGCCCCGAGCCGGGTCGGCTCCTGGCGACCATGGGGAAACGTGATGTTTCCTTCGACAGCAGCCTGCCGGTGCCCGAGCGCTGGTTCCGCCCCGGCCATCACGAAGCCCCGACGACGCTGAGCCCGGGGCACAAGACCGTGGCCCTCAACGATCAGCACGCCTTCCTCGATATCCCAGAAGACAGCCCGCTCCAGGTTGGCGACATCCTGACCTTCGGCATCTCCCACCCCTGCACTACCTTCGACAAATGGCAGGTGATCTACGTGGTCGACGACGACGACAGGGTCATCGAGGGGATCAAGACCTTCTTCTAGTGGCGTGGCCACTTCATTGACTTGTCGCCGCCTTCGAAGAAGGAGCCCGGGCATTCGAAGGTATGCGTTCCCCTGTCGTTTTCGCCCGGGCTCTGTTCACGTTGACCGCGCCTTTAAGCGGCAGCTTCCTTCACCTTGGGGTCGGGGCCGGGATCGCCGCCAGCAGCCGCGATCGCCAGACGCCCATGATAATGGGTCCAGCCCTCCGTATGAGCCTCGACGGCGACCTCCGGCAATCCGCTGTGAACGAATGAAAGCTGCGTGCCGCCGTCCTTGGGTTCAAGGTCGATTTGAATGCGGGACGAACCTGGCGTGATGCCGAACGCACCGTCCTCCCAGCCGAACGTGAAGATCAGGCGTGAATTCGGGGTCACTTCCTCGAACGCGCCCCGTGCAACGTTCTGATGATTGACATCCACCAGATAAACACCGCCATCCCTGGGTTCGAGATCGGAGCGGACCCCCATCCAGCGCGTCATCTTGTCGGGGTCGGTGAAGAACGCGAAGACCGTCGCTGGATCGGCTGCGATGAACATCTCACGGTTGATCGTACCGCTTAGGCTATCAGTCATCGTCTGGTTTCCTCATTTTCTGCTGTTCCGCCTCGGCTGCATCCTTGAGAGCAGCGAGACGCTCGTCCCAAAAAGCTTCGATCAACTGCCGGACTGCCGCCATCGCCTGATGATTGGCCCGGTAGTAACGTTTCGTCCCCTCGCGCCGAAGCGTCACCAGACCAGCTTCCAGCAGCACCTTCAAATGCTGAGAAACCGCCGGCTGGCTCATATCGAACCGACCGGCGATCACGCCAGCCGGCTGCTCATCCAGCCAGACCAGACTCAAGATCCGCCGACGGGTCGGATCGGCTATGGCTTTGAGGGCGAGGTCCATGTCATTTCTTAATTTAAGATATTACTTATTTAAGTGTCAACTTAAATTTATACCTCCACTCTCCTGCACATCACCGGTGAAATGTTTATAGTCTCCGAACCTATGGAGTTATCCGCAGATGACGGCGACGCTATCCATGGCCGACGTGATGGCCTGGCTGCAAACCGAGGCGGTGCAGGCGCAACATCCAGCCGATCTTCTGGCCAGGCTCGCGGATCGGCTGCTCAAAGCCGGCCTCGCACTGGAAGCGATGACGCTCGAGCTCATGACACTGCACCCGCTCATGGCCGGCACGGTCTTCACCTGGCATCGGGACAGCCCGACGATGCTGGAGACGCCTCGTTTCCACGACCCCTTCACGCCAGGCCCCATCTCGACTGCAGAGCTGCCGTCCCAAACAGCAAGGAAACGCGACGACCAGAGCAACCTCCTCCTTACGGTCGCCTTCAGCGACGGCAATCGCCATGGCCTGACCGCGATCGCCTCTCAACAGGAGGGCTTCAGCGACAAAGAGGTCGATGACCTTCGGGACATCGCCAAGATACTGGCCGCACCGCTGGAGGTCCTGGTTCAAAAGCAGATGACCAGAACCCTGATGACCACTTATCTCGGCAAGCGCACTGCTGAGCGGGTGTTGAGCGGCACCATTCGGCGAGGCTCCTCCGACAGCGTCCATGCCGTGCTCTGGTATTCCGATCTGCGCGGCTTCACGACACTGTCGGAAAACCAGCCGGGCGACGCCGTCATCACCCTCTTGAACAGCCACTTCGAAAGGCTGGTGGCGCCGATCAAGGCCTTCGGCGGCGAGGTCCTGAAATTCATGGGCGACGGCTTGCTCGCCATTTTTCCCGTCGATGCGGCGGGATCGATCGAACAGGCCTCTAACCAGGCGATCAAGTCGGTCAGAGCCGCCCGCGCCGGCATGGCCAGCCTCAACGGCGAACGCCGGGGACGAGGCGAGAGCGCCCTCGAATTCGGCGTGGCCCTCCATCTGGGCAATGTGATGTACGGCAATATCGGCGCACCCGATCGCATCGACTTCACCGTGATCGGCAGGGCGGTCAATCTCGCGAGCCGGCTGGAAGCACTCTGCAAGCCTCTGAACTGCCCGGTCCTGCTATCCCCCGCCTTCGAGAATGCCTGCTCCACGACGCTTGTATCTCTCGGTCATCACCGCCTGCCCGACATTGCCGGCCCGATCGAGGTCTATACGCTCAACGAATTCGCAGCTCGTCCCAAAAGTGACCACCAGCCAACACATCTCTCCTGAAACACGGGGCAAAGCATCGCCCGCCCCGGCACCCATCGGCGATGCGGATATCATTCTTGCAGGGCATGGTTAAGAAAACGTTAGCGCTGCGGATTTTCCCACCTGGGCACACCAGGCTGTCCGGACCGTCAGGCGTTCAAAGCTCGACCATCCCTTGCTCCACCAGGTCCTGCAGCATCGCGTCGACATCTGCCGCCACCTGATCGGCGCTTGCGGAAAAGGCATGGGACAGTTCGTCGACGATCGCCGCGATCGGGGTCCGCCCGTCGCAGCGTTTCAGCACTTCGATCGCGATATCATCGGGCGTCACGGTACGAGCCGGCACGGAAACACTCCAGGCATTGTCAGCAGGATTGAATCTGAGCTCGACCCCCCGCAGCAGGCTGGGGACGGCACTGTCGGCAAATTCCGGACGCGCAGCCATATCATCTCCGATCAGGCCATGAACAAAAGCGCGCACAGCATAGTCCACGACCGGAGCCTATATCCAGAGGTATATACACTTTAAGTTGATTTTTTTTACTCTTCGCCGAGAAAAACTGCCGTCGAACAATCTCTCCCCGGGAAAACCCCACTCTATGCCCCGGGCGCCTCGCCAATCGGCGTCGCTGTCGTGAATACCGTCCCTTCGGTGTCGACAGCCTTGATCTGCAACTCCCCTGCCTCCTCCGGAACGAAGGAAAACCGCACCGTTGGATTCTCACTCAGGGAAATATCGCCCTCCACCGACATGATGGTCCGGTCGCCATAACTGACATCGATCGTCTCGACGAAATGCGGCGGCACCCAGTTACGGGTCACCTGGTCCATCTGCAGCCCGGAATAGTTGGGATGGCTGATCATCAGCTGCACCTGGTTGGGCTCACCCGGCGTAAACGGTGATATTTTCTTGACTTTCATCTTGCCCATTCGGGACATGGCGACCTCATGATCCTTCAGCGCCGGCGCCGAGCAGCCTCCAGAGGCCTTGACGAAGCGCGTTGCCATGAACAGCGACCCGTCATTCATCTCGGCGATCGCGCGCACATTGGTATACTCGTTCACCCGCACCCGAGTAGCGATGGTCGCAACGCCATTTTCTGGCGTCAAATGAAACACGCCTGCGATTGGCGCCGGGTTCTTGTCGATCAGGAGATGAATTTTCTCGATGTACCGGTCGTCGGTTTGCGGCATGTCCGCCGACACCTTCACTGGCACCACCGCCGCATCTTCGGCCCGCTCCGGCGCATCCAGGCGGATCACGCCAGCCCCGTCCGCAATCTCCCGATCCTCGAACAAATGCGCCCGGATATCTGGCCAGGGATCGTCGTCATCCGCCATCGCCGGCAAAGCCGACAACGCCAAAAGACAGACCATCGCCAAAGCAAGAAACGCCGCCGTATCGAGTTTTCGGATCCGAAGCCACTTCATCATAATCCTTCCCTCTCCCCAACAGAGCGCACCGCTCTTGGGACGGCGGCATCAAGCATAGAATTTAGGACAACTTTTCGAAATTGCCAACAAATCCGCTGCATTCTTGGGAGACACCCGCTGGGCAATAGCTGCCGTCCAGAATTGAAGGCCGCCATAACCGCATCGGTTTTGCCGCCTCACTTATCACCCGCCCCAGCCTGCCCGGCTCCAGCCCTGTACACGCTGCGTCGCTGACCACGACTGCGAAACGGTCATCACAAGAAAACTGTTCGGACGGCCCCTGAGATCTCAAGGCCCAGAGGGGCCGCCGGTTTGAGAGATTCTTCACTTTTCCGCTCTAAGAATGAAGTGACGTTCATTTGGCAGAGGGCTCACCAAAGATGTACGGCATGGTGAACAACGCGTTTCGTCGATATGTGATCGACCGGCAAGGCGAGCCTGCCTGGAACGATATTGTCGAGCAGGCCGGCCTGGAAACAGCAGAGTTTGGAGCGATGCTCGCCTATGACGACAGCGTGACGCTGTCGATCGTCGGCACGATGGTCGCCTTATCTGGCCGCGACCCCGCCGAGCTCCTTCGGGACGTCGGCAAATCCTGGGTCGGCTTTGCGAAATCCACGCCGTTTGCAGGTCTTCTGGCCATGGCCGGCCGCGATTTCGAAACATTGGTCGGTAATCTCGATGAAATGCATGCCAAGATAAAGTCGAGCCTGCCGGAGATTCGCCCTCCCTCCTTTGACTGCCTTCGACGCGATGACGGCCTTCTCGAAATCACCTACCACTCGGAGCGCGAAGGGCTCTTTCCCTTTGTCGAAGGCATTCTTGAAGGTCTCGCCGCCGATTTCGACGAGACCATCGCGATCGTCAGTTTCGAGCCGTTGTCGGACCGCTCGGCCAAATGGACCTTGGCAACCACGGCTCTAGCCGGCGAAGCGGCCTAGATTTGATCTAGGTCATCAGCTTCATTGGCAGTCCCCCAACAGCTAAGCCTCGACAGATCGCCCGGCGCCAGCGCCCCGGTGAAGCCGGACCCAGTTGTTCTGGCCTTGCTCGGGGCCTTTCCATTTTCGTTCCTCGTCGACGCCGACGGCAGGGTATGCAGGCTTGGCCAGTTCTTCGAAGCTCAGCATCCTGACCTGCTGGACATGCACTTTTCGGACGCGTTTGATGCGCCCGCCAGGACCGAGGATGATGGCGACCTTTGGCTCCAGATCCGCTCTCGCACCGATCCGGCGACGCCAAGTGAACGTCTTGAGCTGGTCTTCACCCCGCCCGCCCCCAAGGCCGCCGCAACGACATCGAAAACCAACGAGCCTCTTCTCCCACTGTGTCTTGCGGGGACCACCGTTCCCATCGGGCCGACCTTCAGCTTTCTCTTTCTGGGCACCGTCACACCGGGCGAAGTCAGGCGTCTGTCAGCGCATGGCCTGTCGATCAGCGACTTCGGGCCGATCGATCCAACCCCTGAATTTGCCATGATGGCCGAAGTCAATGCCGGCATGCTAGCCGACAGCCAGTTGATGAATCAGCAGATCAAGGCCGCTCATGATCAGACGATCGAGGCGAAGAAGGAGCTTGAGTACAAAAATCGCTTTCTCGGCACGATCATGGAGTTGCTGCCGATCTCGCTGTCTATTCGGGATGCGAAAACCCGTCAGTTCGTTCTGGTCAATCGCGCCCTCGGCACGGATATGGCCGCAGCCGACTATCTCGGCAGAACCCTGTTCGACCTGCTGCCCGAGGCGAAAGCACGCGAGCTGACCGCGCTGGACGATCAGGTCGTCGATGCCCCAAGCAGGACGATGTCGGGCGAGTTCGTCATCGACAAGGCCGACGGTCGGCATCGCCTCCACCAACGCCTCTGTGCCGTTCCAGGAACGGATGGCCGGCCGGAATTCATTCTGGCACTGACAGAGGACATAACTGAAAGAGGAAAAATCCTCGACGAGCTGCGCGCGAGCGAAGCCAGTCTCAAGTGTTCTCAGTCGATGGCGAGCATCGGGAGCTGGCGCTACCATCTCCGTTCGGGACAGATCGAATGGTCTGATCAGATGTACACTCTTTGGGGCTATGAACCGGCCGCCATCGAACCGACAAGGGCCACGATTTTCGCACAGATCGTCGCCGATGATCGCATGGCAGTCACAGCCGGCATCCTGCATGCACTCCGCGCCTGCAAGCCGACTGAACTGATGTTCAGGCTCAACCCCAAGGATGGCAAGCAAGTTCGCATTCTGCTCGATGTCGAATGCGAGCTGGATGACGACGGCAAGCTGTCCGGCCTGTTCGGCACCTGTCAGGACATAACGGACCGGATAGAAGCCGAGGAGAAAATTCGGCGACTGGCCTGCCAGGATGCATTGACCGGCCTGCCCAACCGTTTCCTGTTCACCAACCGCCTCGAAATCGCTCTGGCAAAGGCTCGAAGAGACGACACATGCCTCGCCATCCATTGTCTGGATCTCAATGACTTCAAGGGCGTCAACGATACGCTTGGTCATGCCATCGGCGATGAGTTGCTTCGCCAGGTGGCGACGCGCCTGTCGGAAGCACTCCGCGCGAGCGATATGGTGGCCCGATTGGGCGGCGACGAATTCGCCATCGTTCAAGCACCGATCGAGACGGTGGCAGAGGCGACAGTGCTTGCCGAACGTCTCATCGACGCGTTGAGCGCGCCCTATCTGATCGACAATCACAACGTGTTCACATCCGCATCGGTCGGCATCGCCGTGAGCCCCCAAAATGGCCACGATCCGGATAAGCTCTTGAGCTTTGCTGATACCGCACTTTATCAGGCCAAGGACCTCGGCCGCGCGCGCTACCAGTTCTTCTCCTCGGAAATGGAAAGGCGTCTAAGCTACAGAAAGGGTATCGAGCGCGACCTTCGCGATGCCGTCGATGCCGGCCAATTCTCGCTGCACTACCAACCTCAATACTGCCTGCAGTCAGGGCAACTGCTGGGGGCCGAGGCCCTTTTGCGCTGGAACCATCCGAAGCTTGGCTGGATCCCGCCTGACAAGTTCATACCGATTGCCGAGGAAATCGGACAGGTTCTCGTCATTGGCCGCTATGTTCTACGCGAGGCATGCCGGGAAGCACGCCGCTGGATCGACTATGGTGCTCCGAACCTCCGGGTGGCCGTCAATCTTTCGCCCGCCCAGTTCGTCTACCAAGACCTTCAGGAAACCGTGTCATCGGCCTTGGCCGACGCCAACCTTTCGGGCCATCAGCTCGAGCTGGAAATCACCGAGACGATGCTCATGCGGGATCGCGAGGCCACCATCAGCACGTTGGAGGACCTCGGCAATCTCGGTGTTTCCCTCGCCCTGGACGACTTCGGCACCGGTTATTCATCGCTCAGCTATCTGCGACGGTTTCGTATCGACAAGATCAAGATCGATCGCTCGTTCATCGCCGATGTGCCAACAGACGTCGACGCCGAGACCCTGGTTAGGACAATCCTCACGCTCGGACATTCATTGGGGCTCAAAGTTGTCGCCGAAGGCATCGAGACGAAGGCGCAGTACGACTTTCTCGTTCAGCAGGGCTGTGACGAAGCTCAAGGGTTCTTGTTGTCGAAACCGATGCCGGGTGATGCCTTTTTCGAGCTGGTCAAAGCCGAAGCAGCAAAACAACAGCCTGTTCAAAAGCCCCTGATGGCCAGGCAATAGCCCTGGAGAGACCATTGCTGTTCATGCTGCGCTGATGTTGATCGAGAGCAGACGTTACCCCCCTGCCCCCAACGACGTCACAAAGCATGAAATCCGAGACCTTCCACCCGTTCCGCTTGCATCGTCCTGAAAAGGCCCCTCCTCAGCGTGACGAGGTCCAGTCAACGCTGAACACCGCGTATTCATTCCCATTCGAGTTCGGCATAGGCAGCGCTGATATTGCGTCCGTGGGTCTCGTCGAAGAGCGCCCAATGCGGCCGCTCGCTTTCGAGCGGAAGCGCACGGACGGCGTCCTCCAAAAGCCCGCCATCGGCGAGGAACGCACGCACGGAATCCCGAAGTGTCGTGAGATAGCGCGTTTGTGGTTCAAAAGCGCCCGGAGGTGACGCATGGGCCGGGCCGTGCCCGGGGACGACGGTTTTCGCGCCGATTTCGTGAATGTCGTCGATCACATCGACCCAGCCGAGGAGGCTGCCGTCGACCACCGGGCAGCGCTCCATGAACAGGAGGTCGCCGGCGAACAGGACCCCGCTCGCCTGATCGAGGACGGTGAGATCGTTGTCGGTATGCGCGGTCGCATGCGCCCGGAGCGTGAGCTTTCGCCCGCCCAGATCGATGTCCAACACGTCCTCGACCAGCAGATCCGGCATGACGACCTCGGTGCCCTCAGCCAATTCTCCCAGGCTTTCCATGAGGTTATCGAGGTAAAAGCCCCCCCGTTGATCGAGTGCTGCCGGCAGCTTCCGGTGGCCGACGAAGTTCGGGGAATCCGCAAGAAAAGCGGCATGTCCGAAGACATGGTCCGGATGCACATGGGTGGCGATCACATAGCGGATCGGCAAGTCCGTGACCGCCCGGATCGCCTCCCGGAGCTCCCGCCCCGCCGCCACCGTGCTGCCCGTATCGACCACAGCCACAGCCTCCTCGCCGACGACCCAACCGACATTGGCGATATGGCCGGCATTGGCCGGGTTCACTAGCTCATGCACACCTTGACGAACATACACACCAGGCACAATTTCCCGAAGGAAACCAGTCGCTTGCAGTCTATGTGCTGGAAAACTTATGGCCGACCCAGCACCGACCGCAACTGCCCCCGCCAACCATAAGAACCTCCGTCGATCAGCCTCCTCCGCCTCGTCATCTGCCCTATCAGCGCCCACCATGAAACCCGCCTGTTAACCATTATTATACCTTTCGATGATACCACATCGTCCGGACCCATGACTATCTGGACGGACCTGGCCATGAACCAGCGCGATGAACGCCAGGAAAGCGAGGGATTGGCGGCCCTGAAGCGCTATCAGATCCTGGATAGCGAGCCCGAACCGGCCTTCGATCGGTTGACTAAGCTAGCCGCCAGCCTCTTCAAGACGCCCATCGTAACGCTCACCTTCGCCGCCGACGGTTGCGTCTGGAACAAATCGACCGTCGGCCTTGCATCCTTCGAACATGCTGGAATGTCGGAGTTTTCCATGCATGCTGTCGAGCGCAGCGGGATACTAGTGGTCGAAGATGCCTCCACTAACCCACAGTTCGTCGACAATCCGCTGGTGAAATCAGCTCCGTTTCTCCGCTTCTACGCCGGGACACCATTGATAACTCCAAACGGCCAGCAAATCGGTACACTCAGCATCGCCGATGCCAGCCCTCGATCAGACTTCTCCGCTACCGACGCCGACCGGCTTCAAGACCTGGCAGCCATGGTTATCGAACAGCTCGAATTTCAACTAAAGCGCCCGAATTGGGGACAGGCTAAGAAGAAAGGTTTCGAGTTTTTCACGACTATGAGTCACGAAATCAGGACCCCGATGAACGGCGTCCTCGGCATGGCTGAACTACTCCTCATTGCCGACGATCTGAGCGACCGGCACCGCCACCGCGTCGAGATCATCAAGCGATCAGGCGAGAATCTCCTGTCCATGCTCGATCACATCATCGAGCTCGCCAAGATAGAAACTGCAGAGGGCACAGAAGAGACATCATCTTTCGATCCCCTGGAAATCGTGCATGACATTCATAACCAGTTTCAATCGAAAGACATTGGTAAGACGATCGAGCTCAATCTCATCAAGGGTCGTCTCGATATTATCGGAGACGCTCCAAGATTTAGGAAACTCTTCACGTATTTCCTGAACAGCGCATTAGCGACCTCAGCAGAGGGACCAATCCGCATAGCCTTGGTAGCAAGGCCGGTTGCTGGCGGAAAAATCCAAGCTCGTTTCGAAATCAAGAATGCCAATATCGACTCTGACATGATCGAACGTATGCTGGCTACATTCGAGCGAGATGATCTCATTTCCACTGGCAGCTTTAGTGAAACTGATCTTGGCCTGCTCATCTGCAAAAAACTTTGCGAAGCGATGGGCGGCGATATCGGCATAGATCGACTTGCAGGTAAAGACTCTGTTTTCTGGCTGGAGATCACCCTTAGTGGACAAATCGGACATGCTGCCTCCAAAGAAGCATCAACAGCATCTGTTGCGACAGAAATCCGTAATGATACGGACACTGTTTGGGATGTTCTCGTAGCCGAAGACAACCCAGAGATGGCACTTCTCGTCGAGGATCTTCTTGAAGAGGCAGGCTACCATGTGACTGTCGCTCCTGACGGAGCATCAGTCTTAAGAATCCTTGGTGAGCAGCACATCGATGTTGTGCTGATGGACGGACGGATGCCTGACATGAGCGGCTTCGAAACGGCCGATCTCATTCGGAAACTACCGGACGAATGTGCCAAAGTGCCAATCATTGCCTTGACCGCAGATGCTTTAGCTGGTGATCGCGAACGTTATCTCTCAGCCGGTATGGATGACTACGTTGCGAAACCCGTCGACTACGAGACTCTCATAAGTGCGATCGAACGCTGTTGTAGCGAACATTAAACCAGCAAACCATTTAACTTACTGATTTTTTTCTTTGCCTAAGGCTCTACTACTAATCCAGCGTGGTTCAGCATTGTGGTACAAGAAGAAGAGAGGTGAGTATGATGGATAACTTATAGAGGTCACCGGGAATGTTGCCCACGATAAGGTCCACCTCGCTACTATCGTCCAGAACTTTGCCAGCGTGTTGCCGAAATCCACTAACAGTGTTGGCCTGACGGTCATCGGGAGCCATGGGGCACGACATGTCGTTGTGTCGTCGAGAGAGTTCGCAGTGCGATTTTTTGCTGAACTTTGATGCGCTGTCACGTTTGACGGACCATTCTTTTTACGATCAGCTTCGAGAGAGGTCTTACCGACAGCGTTTTTTGACGGGCCGGTCGACGACCCGTGCGCGCGCTACAATTCATCCACATGTTGCGGTCGCCCTTCGCTGCCACCGAGTCGGTATTTTCGCATATTGTTTCGATAGCCTGGACAGCGAGCGTCTCGGATCGTTCTTCGCTTTGGAAAACACAATCGCGCTTGCCGCCGAACGTGCGCGAGACAGTTTTTTCCCGAGTTTTGGCGTGGCTGGGCGAGCATGGGCCGAACAGAGAAGAACCGCTCTCCGCTAGCCGGCCTGGGACGTTGGAGTTTTGAGCTACAGTTTAGGCCTGCCGGTGAGGTTTTTCATGGTTGGCTCATGCCGCTATCTTGGCTGGCTGCGAGTTGTCGTGTTGGCGGTAGACGGCGTCGGGTGTCCGACCGTCATGGGCGGCATGTGGCCGTCGCTGATTGTAGAAAGTCATCCAGGAACCGAGCCCATTTCTGGTGTCGCGGCCGCCCATCCAGGCGTGCGCACAGAAGCATTCTTATTTGAGCGATCGCCATGGCCGTTCGACGAACATATTGTCCAGCCATCGGCCCTTGCCGTCCATCGAGGTCCGGATGCCGGCCGCCTTCAGTTTTTGCGTGAAATCGAAGGATGTGAATTGGCTGTCCTGGTCCGAGCTGAAGATCTCGGGTTCGCCATGACGAGCCAGAGCCTCTTCCAAGGCGTCGACGCAAAACGCAGCCTCCATGGTGTTGGAAAGCCGCCAGTCCATGGTGGCGACCAGATACAAGAAGCCGCGGGCCAGCGGGGAGTGGAGTAAGAAGCGCTTTCGCGCTTCTCCTCCCCGAACCGTACGTGCGCCTTTCAGCGCATACGGCTCTCCATTCAAGTTTGGCTCATGGCCATAGCAACATCATAACGTTGCGAGCTTGTGCTG
>JBPCVQ010000452.1:0-6039 GCA_051010395.1 Geminicoccaceae bacterium
GGAACGATCTTCCACCGGACGCGGACAGCCTTGCCGAAGTGGTTTCTTGCCGCCTATCTCATGGGGCGCGACAAGCGCGGTGTTTCAGCGAAGTTTCTCGAACGTGAGCTCAAGGTTACCTATCAAACTGCCTGGTCCATTCTCCACAAGCTACGCCATGGGCTGAGCGAAGATCCGACACAACCGCTTGGTGGTTATCTGGAAGCTGACGAATGTTATGTCGGCGGCCGAGGTGATCCCCAAAGCCCCGGACGCAGCACCAACAATCCCAACAAAAGCCTGGTTGTGCTTGCGGTCGAAAAGAAATTGGCACCCAAGAACGAGAACGGTCAGCATCGGCATGCCCTGCAGCGCCAGCACGGGTTCTACGCCGGCAGCGCTCGGATCGCCGTCTTACCTGCAGCCAGCGCTTCCGAACTGGGTGGCTTCCTGAAAGACAATGTCGCGGCCAAATCGCATCTGGTGACCGATGGCTTTGCTGGCTACCAAGGCAAGAAAGCCGCCCTCGGTGACCATCTCAAGCACACCCCAGTCATTCAGGGCAAAGGCGACAACGCCAGTGAATTCTTTCCGATCATCCATACCTTGTTCAGCACGATCAAGGCTTGGATCGTCGGCACCCATCACGGCGTCTCCGCCAAACACCTGCCGCGCTATCTGCGTGAATGGGCCTATCGCTTCAACCGTCGCAATCTGGCAAAGGGCATCGATCACTACCTGATCCGCCGTGCCGTCGAATGCGCCACCATCACCTACGATCAGATCGTCGCGGGCGACAGGAATGCTGGCGCTACGCGAAACCGCCGCGCTCCACGCCAAGTTGCCCAAACTGCCTTAGCTGGATAGGGAGACGCGGCCATGCTGACGCAGCTCTAAGTGAAGTGGCACAAAGGCAAGACGTAAGTTGAGCGCCTTCAATCGGCCGCTCCAGACATCGTGCCGACGACACGACATCTGACCATGCGACTTCAAGACGATTGGTCATCGAGCGACGCATTGAACAGATAGCCGGCGCCGTGGATGGTGACGATCCATTCCGGCGTTTTCGGGTCGCGTTCGATCCGCTTCCTGAGGCGGGCAACCAGGACGTCGATCGAGCGGTCGTTATGCGACCATTCGCGCTGGCAGATGCTGCGGGTCAGGAGGTTGCGATCCAGGACCTCGCCGACATGAGAGAGAAAAATCGCCATAAGCCGAGCTTCGGCCGAGGTGAGTTGGTGGGTGATGTCGTCGACGATCAGGCGCCTCGTGGTCTGCGACAGCGTAAATGGGCCATGCTCGATCTCGCCGGCATGGGCGGGGGCGAGCGCCGCACGGCGAGCCGTCAGGAGGTTCTGGATGCGCAGTGACAGTTCTTGTGCGCTGAACGGCTTGGTAATGTAGTCATGCGCGCCGAGGCCGAGGCCGAGCGTGCGGTCGTGCTCGTCGTCCATCACGCTCAGCACGATCACCGGACAATCACTTCGGTCCTTGATGCGCTGCAGGAGCAACAAACCGTCGCAATCCGGGAGGCGACGGTCGAGCAGGACCAGGTCCCAGGTTCCCTGCCGAAGGCGTCCCTCGGCCTCCGAAGCACTCTCCGCTTCCTTGACGTCGTGACCTTTGGCGATGAGCATTTCCCGGAGCAGCACGCGCACCACCGGGTCATCGTCCACCACCAGGATCCTGCTCGGCTGCCGCTCGAACGCGATGCCGAGATCGACGGCGCTCCGGCGGGGCGTCATGAAGCCAGCTCCGTGGCCAGCGCGCGCGCCTGACCAGGGGCAGCGAGAAGGGCAGGGGCTAAGCGGGTCTGCCAGGCCTGAAGGTTCGGTGAGCCCTGGCGTCGTCGACATTCGACTTCGAGCTCCTTCAGCATATCAGCCAGGTCGGTAATGCCGATGGTCGCGCAGCTGCTGGCGATCTTGTGGGCGATGTCGGCGAGGTGATGGCGGTCGCCGCTTGCAATCGCCGCCTGGAGCTTTGCGACCTCCTGATCCCACTGTCCCGTGAAGGCCGTAGCCACGGCATCGATGATGCGGGGCGAGACGCCCTGGAGAGTCTGCCGTCCACCGCCCGAAGCCTGCACCGGCGACCTGGTTGGCATGTCGGCTGCGAGAATCGCCGTGACCAGAGCTTCGCCGCTGATCGGTTTGGCGAGCAGCAAATCAAAGGGATGGCTCCCACCGTCGGCGGAGGCTACCAGATCGGCATTGGCGGTCAGCGCGATGCAGCGTGCCTCTCCGTGGCCCAGATCCTGCTTGAAGCGTGATACCAGTGTCGCACCATCACTGTCCGGCAAATGATAGTCGACGACGTACACGTCAAAGGACAAGGCAGCAGCGGCGGCGAGGGCCGAGGCAGCGCTGTTGGCTTCGATGACCTGAAGACCCGACCGCCGGATCTGGTCCGCGCTGACCATCCGACTGATGTCGTCGTCATCGACCAGCAAACATCGCCTGCTGCCGTTCATACGACACTGATTTTCATTCGTAGCTGGCGAGCGATCCGTATCTTCCTGCGTATTTGTCTCGGTCCGTTGATAGGGAAGGTCAAACCAGAAAACGGCGCCGCAGGATCGCCGATTGCGAAAGCCGATCTCGCCACCGAGCGCTTCGACCAGCCGTCGGCAGATGGCGAGGCCGAGGCCGGCGCCGCTGTTGTCCGCGCGACCGGGCGCGCGGGCGCCGAACGGTTCGAAAAGGTTGTCGGCAATCTCCGCCGGCACGCCAAGGCCATGGTCCCGAACTTCGAAGCGAAGACCGGGACCGTCAGTGGAAGCGCTCTTGCGGCGCACGGAAAGCGTGATGCCACCACCGTTGTCGTGCCGAATGGCGTTGGCGACGAGATTGGTCAGGACCTGCTGCGCCATCTCCCAGTCGAGCATGACAGTGCGGGGAAGGTTGCGCGCGATCGAGACCGTCAGCGGAGTCGCCGATTGTTCCGCCCAGACCGACGCGAATCGGCTATAATCCGCGAGCAGGTTCTCCAGATCACAGGGGCCAGGCGTCGGGTCGGGCGACCGGGCCTCGAGCCTCGAGTAGTCCAGTACCTTGTTCAGGGTCTGAAGGAGGTGCCGCCCTGCCGTCTCGATCGCATCGAGATAGGCGCCGTGGTGGGGCCTGTCGGCATCGCGCAGGAGTTCGGCAGCGCCGAGCACGCCGTGCAATGGCGTTCTGATCTCATGACTCATGGTCGCAAGGAAGGTGGACATTGCACGTCTTGCGCGCTCGGCTTCCTCAGTTGCCAGACGGTGGGTGGTCACGTCGTGGAGGATGACGATGTAGCCGAGGCGCGTGTTCTCGAGGGCGTCGTGGATGGCGCGCTCGCGCAGATCGAAGCACATCGGACCGTCGCGCGTATCCAGCCAGACCGAGCCGTCGCCGTCCTCATCGGCGCGTGCCGCCTTTGCGAGCACATCGGCGAGCGGCGTCTTTCGGCCGCGCATGGACTTCAGATAGACGATCTCGCCAGCATCGGCCTCGCCAACGAAGAGCTCGGCCGCGGCCTGATTGGCATTTAGAAGGCGGCGCTGGCGGTCGAGGAGGAAGGCGGGGTCGCGCAGGCTTTCGAACACCGAGAAGTAACGATCCTTTTCGAGCGTGATGCTGCGCGCTCGCGCCTGCAGTTCCATCAGGCGGTCGTCCTCGGTCGCCTCGGCCCAGTCCGCGCTGATGCTGAGCTCGGCGGCATCGAAGAAACCCTGAAGGGTTTGATGCGCCACACTGGCGGCTTCTGGATCCATAGTGAGCTCGCCTCGTTCGCGGGCTTGATCGAAGGCGTCCAGATAGAGTGTCCTGAAATGCTTGAAGAGGCCGAGATAAAGCTGAAGGGTTATGCCGATGGCGCGGTGTCGCTTGGCGACGCTTCGCATCGTAGTGAAACGGCGGTCGCGCTGGTAGTCGAACGTACCGTCGGGAATATCACCGACAGCAGCGTCATCAATGACATAGCCGGAAAGACACTCGGTCACGCTGTCGATCGCTTCGATCCAGGCGGCTCGGATCGTCGTGGTATATTGTGCATAGCCAAAGTCTTTGGCGACCTGGATCGCCCGATCGACGAGCACGTCACGCTGTTTCCTGAAAATGTCCGGCATGACGGCAGCGAGGCCAGGACCGTCGCGGACATCGATCGATGGCGGCGATACAGGTGACGACATGATGGCTCCAGACGGCCCGAAAGGGCTTCCCTCAAATCGTTCTTTCTTTTCTCGACTACAGCACCACCGGAACCGGCTCGCAACGATAAGAATGGCTTCGATTACATTTGAATTACATCTTTTCACATCTCGATAGCCCTTCCACCTTCCCCTTCGGGTTAAGCTTGGCTGAACGAATTCGACCGATCGCCGATACCTGCGGGCAGATGCGGCGGCGGGCAGGGGAGGCAGGCCATGCTCAGGGTCAAGCGTCGGGATTTCTTAAAGGCATCGTCACTGGCCGGTGCTGGTGTGCTGGCGGCTGATAATGCCTGGGCGCTCAATCGTCTGGAGCCGATCGGCGACACGCTGGAGGAAGAGTATCCCTATCGCGATTGGGAGGATCTCTACCGGCGCGAATTCACCTGGGACAAAGTCGGCAAGGCCGCACATTGCATCAACTGCGTCGGCAATTGCGCCTTCGACGTTTTCGTCAAGGATGGCATCGTGCTGCGCGAGGAGCAGCTCGCCAAATATCCGCAGATCAATCCTGATGTGCCCGACGCCAATCCACGAGGCTGCCAGAAGGGCGCCATCCATTCGGCCGCCATGTATGAAGGCGATCGCCTGCGCTATCCGCTGAAGCGGGTCGGCGAGCGCGGCGAGGGCAAGTGGCAACGGGTTTCCTGGGACGAGATCACTGAAGAAATCGCCGACAAGATCATCGACATCTTCGAGAAGCACGGCCCCGGCAAGCTGATGACCCATACCGGGTCCGGCAATCTTTCGATGGTGCGTCTCGCTGCTCCCTACCGCTTCGCTTCCCTGGTCGGCGGTGTGCAGCTCGACATTTTCACCGATGTCGGCGATCTCAATACCGGCGCGCATCTCGCCTACGGCAATCCGTTGGAAAGCTTCACCTCGGATGCCTGGTTCGATGCCAACTACATCATGATGTCGCTGTTCAACCCGAATGCGACGCGCATCCCGGACGCTCACTATATCTGGGAGGCCAAGTATAATGGTGCGCGCGTTGTCTCGGTGGCGCCGGACTACAATCCCTCCTCGATCCACGCCGATCTCTGGATGCCGATCAAGCAGGGCGCCGATCCGTTCCTGGCGATGGCCTTCGTCAACGTGATCATCGAGGAGGGGCTACATGACGAAGCCTTCATCCAGGAGCAGACCGACCTCGTGACACTCGTACGCGAGGACGATGGCAAGCTGCTTCGCGAGTCGGACCTCAAGGACGGCGGTTCGGAAGAGGTTTTTTATCACTGGGATCTGAACAGCGGGGGCGCTGTTGCTTTTAAGGGCTCGATGGGTTCCGAGGAGAAGACGCTCGAACTCGGCGATGTTGATCCGGCGATTGAAGGGGCCTTCGAAGTCGAGGGAATTGCAGTCACCACCGTGTTCGAAAAGGTAAAGGCCGAGTCGAAAAAGTTCACGCCGGAAGCCACCGAAGCGGACACCGGCATTCATCCGGACACCGTCCGCCAGGAGGCCCGCCTGTTCGCCAAGGCGAAAAAGGCGATCCTGATGCAAGGCTTCAATGTCGGACGCTATTCCAACGGCATCTACACCGGCTGGGCGCAGTCCCTGATGTTGGCGCTGACCGGTCACGGCGGCAGGCGCGGCGGCCTCGATACCTCCTGGACGGAGTGGAACCACGGCAAGCTTTTGGAACTTGCCCTGTTCGGCTTCCAAAAATTCCCGCGTCTCGAAGCCGGCGGTCTCGGCGAGTTCATGCGCGGGCGCATGATCGATCACGCGCGAAATCATTTCGACAATGAGAAACTGAAGAAGCGGGTCGGCTTCGATCTCGACGAGATGGAAGCGATGATCGACGAGTCGATCGGCGAAGGCTGGATGCCCTATCACGGCGACATGAAGGGGCTGATCTCGATCGCCGACAACAA
>JBPCVQ010000453.1:0-9864 GCA_051010395.1 Geminicoccaceae bacterium
CCTCAACAAGAGGCGAAAGACCGCCTGATAATCCCACCCGAGCCTCCCAAAACAAAAGGAAACTCCTTCATCCTCCGCAGATCATCAACCAGCAATAAGTCGCTCCAAAAATCGAAGGGTGGTGAGCAAACTCTTATTCGTTTTTGACGGGCTTCCCTTCCTTATGCAAAACTGGCCTGTTGAGAGCGTCAAAAACCCCTGTCAAAACGGTTGAGGTTCTGACAGGTTTTTGTCTCTCGCCCTCTCCGATCACCTCTGTGAGGCCTGTTCCGATGAAAATCAGTACCGCCATCGTCACAATTCTCATGTCCATTTGGTGGGCAGGGCCATACGAAGCGAAGGCCCAGATGGACGAGTGGGTGAATTTCTTCAGCGCTGAAAAAAATTCAGATTGCCGGTGCAGGGTGACAATACGCAATCGTTTTTTGTTCCGATAAGGCCCATTATGACAAATTTTTTGCAGTCATTTCAAAGTGTTAGGAAGTATCTAGACGGCGGTTCCCCGGCAAGCCAGTAGAGCGCCAGTCAAAGCGCACTCAATTTCCACCAACGCGTGAGAGCCATTACTTATACGAACTCGGCACTTCGCCATGAACGATGTAGCGGACATTTAAAGTTGCGCTATCTCATGGGTTGCGCGTTCTTATTGTATAATCAACTTTAAGGAGGCTTAGGATTTGAGCCCAATCACCATGCCCTCCAAGGACGACATGGACATCCTCGCTTTCATAGCCTCGCTGGTTCAATCGCTTGCTTGGCCAGCAGCGATCGTAGTCTGTGCTTGGACCTTCCGCGCCCCAATCCTGAAACTCTTGTCGACGATGCGTTCATTGAAATACGGCGACTTGAAGATGGATTTTGGTGAAGAACTCACCGATATCGAAGCAAGCATTCAACCGGCTGAGAATGTAGAGCTCTCCCAGCAGGATCAGACGGAGAATGTGCACTTTCGAAAGCTGGCCGAAGGGTCGCCGCGAGGTGCTGTCATTGAGGCATGGTTGAGCGTTGAACAATCTTTGCTTGACCTGGCGGAAGTCAATGAGTTGGACGTCAAGGGTAGCAAAGGGCGAGTACCACGTCGGCTCATACAGGAACTTGCGAAGCGCAGGCTCATCAGCCCCGACATAGAGGAGCAGATACTGGCTCTTCTAAATCTTCGGAACCAAGCTGCACACGTGAAGGATATGCTCCAGATTACGCCGGTAGATGCGATTCGGTACAAGGAGCTTGCCGATAGGCTAGCGAAGGGGCTGGAGAAACACTTAGAAGCCCATAGATAGGTGGTCGTATCGAGATCGCTAAATCGTAACATCCCGCCGTCACGTTTCTTTCGGACAGCAGGGTTTTGTTAGCTTATATTGGCAGTGTTCCTAGTGTGGCAGTCGATCATTCACTGCCGCCGCAGAGGGTTGCTCATGGCTTCAAGCAACCGAGGTTCTTCAGGGAATCGTAGGCCACAGAGATCAAACGCCGCTGTGCAGGAGCCCAGGCTTCTGTTGGTCTTTATCCATCACCCCGCCTTGTTGGAGCCCGCGAGGCTTCTTCCGGTATTTTTCTATGACATCGCCATGCAGGACCCGGGCTGTGCGTGCGAGAGGAACGGTGTACTGTCATAAGGCTACATCGACGCTTGATCTGGTGAATGATCGACACCGGATAAGAAATGGAGTGGTCGATTTTCCCGGAGAATTTGCAGCAGTTCTGCGATGTTCTCCATGTTTTGGCGAGACGACGACGAAGCGTTTCAGCGACGGCACAGCTTCACAAGCGCCGCTCCGAGAACTTTGCAAAACATATCGCAAAAGTGAGGCTTTTCGCGCGGATGTTTTGCGAGACGCAACTCATTGATTCGACGTGGTCAGATCTGCCGTTGCAGAATTCCTGACATTTGCGAAATGGCCGACTTTCGCATGTGATTTCCGCACTGTCTTATGACAGTACACCGTTCCTCTCGCACGCACGGCCCACTATCGCGTGTTGCGGCGGGTTCCGACGATCAGTCGCCATGCCGCTGATCAGGAAACGTCACCTCGCCTGGGCCTGCTCTCTCGTCTAGATCCCATGGTCAGACGAAGGTCTGGCCAGCCGCAAGCTGGATTACATTCTTGGCCAGCTTGGATTTTTCTTCGATGACCATCGCGCCCTTGCGGACTGTCAGGCCGTCCTTCATCTGCTTACCCTCAAGCAGGGGTTATCTAATCCCGTCGTCGGGTGACGGCGCCAGCCATGCACTCGTAAGCGAAGCTAAATCGAAGAAGGCTAGTCAGTCTGGCATCCATATCGCCATAGGCACATGGGCGCCAAGGATCATGCAAGCTGTCGAGAGAAACCGGCTTCAGCACTGAAGGCGAGGCAGCAGCTCGATCGCTCGTTTCAGAAAATTCATCTGTCGCGCCATAGAATACCACGATCGGCAACATCCATTTCGCCGCGAGGATTTCGACACCTTTCGTCAGGACCTCGGCATCGACATCCGCGAACTCGTCGGCCTTGGCGATTGTCGAAGCCGCAAGCAAAGCGAAGACGACAACCAACCGATACATCATTCCACTAACGAAGGCTGATATTGATCCTGCCCCCATTGGTTGCGGACCGTGTGCGACTGCCATCATGTTCGATATCGATGACGATACGACCGTCCGCCTGAAGCTGGCAAGACAGGCCATGACCGACGACTTCCTGCTCGTGAGGAACCTGACCGTTCAGGGTTAGTACGGTTTCACCACCGCTGGTCTTGACGTTGCACTGGCCGCTGAACCGGGCGCCGGCATCGCCGGAAACGATCATGTGGTAGGTTTTGGCCATGGTTGCCTCCGCTTCCGAATGCCAACAGGCGTCCAAGCTTAGCGTGACGAGCGTGGCCACCATGCTTGCGTTAAAAGTGTTCATCCACCATCGTCCGCCTGCACGGTCACGTCCAACAGACCGGCGGGCACGAAGCCGCCTTTCGACTGTTCGAAGCTTCCGGTTTCACCACCGACCCTGCCGATAAAGCCCTCGGCCGTCTGGGTCAGGGACGCGCTGGCGCCGCCCGATTGGAAGATGGCTGCTGCAATTGCACCACCACCCTGGCCCAGGGTCAATTGATTGCCACCGCCCGTCTGGGTGACCTCGGCCTGGTTACCACCGCCCGTCTGGGTGAGGGAAGCGCTATTGCCGCCGCCGGACTGACGGATGCCGGCCCGGTTGCCGCCGCCGGCCTGGGTAAGAATGGCGTTGTTGCCACCGCCATCCTGTCGGATGCGGCCGACATTGCCGTCCCCGTTCTGATCCAGCCGCGCATGCTGGTCCGATCCGTTCTGATCGATGCTGCCATCGTTGCCGGCGCCACCCTGGAAAACTTCCGCGCTCAGCCCGCCGCCGTCTTGTGACACGTCGCTGCTGTTGTCGCTGCCGGAGACGTCGATGACGGCGCTGTTGTCGCTGCCGTTCTGCGTGAGGCTGGTGTCATGGCCTTCGCCGAGCAGCGAGACGGTCGCCTGATGGCCGCTGCCTTCCTGGCTGATCAGCGCACTCAGCCCGCCACCGTCTTGAAAAATATCGGCACCATGATTGCTGCCGGACTGGTGGAGTTGGACGTCGCTGCCGGTCGCGAAGGTCTGGTCGACGGTGCTCGTCTGACCATCGCCGTCCTGCTCGATCGTCACGCTGTTCTGCGCTACGGCCGGCAGCGCGACCGCTATGGCCAGCATCGAAACGGTGAACCCTCTCATGCTCAACTCTCCTCGGAAGGCGGGCCAAACTTGCACCCGCGATCGCGATATGAAACAAGAAAGTCTGGCATGAGGCGATCACTCGCCCCATGCCGGAAGTCATGCAGATGTTCGGTCCGCATCGTCTTCGCATCTAAAGTCAGTTAGAGAGTCCACGCCCTGCCCCCCAAGGCGCCAACCGATGGCGGCATGGCTGGGCTCTCACTGGCTCTTATTGTTGTGTGACCGTCGCGGTACCATTGGTGCCGGTCTGGCTGACCGTTACAACATCACCTGCAACGATGGTATCGAGCTGTGTGACCGTCGCTGTATGGTCGGCGCCAAGCTGCAACACGCCAACAACGCCGCCATCGCCGAACTGGTCGACGTCAGCAAAATTGTTGTCGCCGCCCTGCAGGATGCCGGCCAGGTTCGCGTTGCCTTCCTGCAGCACATCGGCAATGTTGCCGCTGCCCGCCTGGATCTCAAGCGCGATCTCGTTGTCATTGCCGGTCTGCGTTATGGTGCCATCATTGCCCTCACCCAACTGGATGATGCCGGCAAGGTTGCCGTCACCGCTCTGATCAACGTTGGCGACGTTGTTGTTGCCCGCCTGGATCTCAAGCGCGAGGGCATTGTCGTTTCCTGACTGGTCGATGAAACCTTGATTGTCATCACCTGCCTGGAAGAGTGCGGCCGTGTTGCCTGTGCCGCTTTGATCGATCTCGGCGATGTTGCCGTCACCGCTTGCCTGCTCGATCTCGGCGATGTTGCCGTCAGCCGTCTGCAGGACGGTGGCCAGACCGTTCGTGCCGCCCTGAAGGACCGTAGCATCATTATCGTTGGCAAGTTGGCCGATCGCGCCGATGTTGCCGTCGCCGCTTTGATCGACGTTGGCAGTGTTGCCGTTACCGGCTTGAATATCGAGTGCGAGATCGTTGTCATTGCCTGACTGCGAAATCGTGCCCTCGTTATCGTCGCCGAGCTGCAGGACAGCGGCGTTGTTGTTCGTTCCGCTTTGATCGATCGTGGCGGCGTTGCCGCTGCCGGCCTGACCAATGGCGGCGATGTTGTCACTGCCGCTTTGATCGACCAAGGCAGTGTTGTTCTCGCCGAACTGCACTTCAAGTGCGAGGTCGTTGTTGTCGCCGGACTGATTGATCTCGCCGGTATTGCCCTCACCGAATTGCGCGATGCCGGCATTGTTGCCGTTGCCGCTTTGATCGATCAAGGCAGCGTTGCCTACGCCACCATTTTCCTGAAGCACGATGGCGGCGTTTGCGTCGCCGTCCTGGAAGACATCGACGGTGCCGTCACCACCAGCGCTGAACTGGTCGACGACCACATTGTCAGTCACCGAAGCGCCGGCGCCGTTGCCGGTCTGCTGGATGAACACCGAGGAGTTGGTGCCCGCAGCATTCTGATTGACCGTGTTCACATTGTTGGAGCCCTGATCGTCGATCGTCGTCGACTGCTGAGCCATGGCGCCAGAGATGCCGAGCGCCAGGACGCTCACACTGGCAAGAAAAAGCTTACGCATCGAGAAGAATCCTTCGTCTGGAAAAGGCCACGGTGAAGGCGATCGGCGGTTGCGGCCGTTGGCCGCCGGTCGACAAGGGAGCGGGATGCGCGAACCGCGCTCGTCGCTCGCCATGCTTCGGAAAGGACATTGGTGAGGTTGGCAGGATAATGTCGGTCATCGTCGGCATCGTCAGAGCTTCTCGCCGCTTTGCCAGGTGAGGCGGCTCTTCTTGCTAGGCTCGACGAATCGGGTTTCAGGCGAGGTGGTCGTTGCAGCGATCGGTGTGGCTTCGACGGCTGCAGGCTGTGCTGCTGGTCGAGGTTTAACGCGGCCCTGCCATGCTCTCTTGCCCTCGTCCCCGTCGTTTTCTGTCCGCGACAATCGCTTTGTCTCGGCATTGAACTCGGCGATCAGGGTATGCAGTGCCGACAGATCGACGGGCGGCAAGGTCACCGATCGAATGGTTGACCCCTTTGCCTGATTGGCGACAGCAGGAGCCACCTTCGCTCGATCAACTTCGGCGACAGCGGACACCATCCTTTTCAGCAGAGCGTCCTGACGGCGCTGAACCGTCGCCGCGAGCCGTTCTCTCGTGAGAGAGGCTTTCGTGGCCGCTGCTTGCGGCTGACCGAATTTCGGCTGTTGGCCAAGAGGCTGCGGCGGAGCGTCGAGGCGAGCCGCCGGCGCTGCTGTCTTGGCCGCAAGCCGCTTTTGCTTGAGCGTCTGTTCCCGCTCGGCGGCGAGCTGGCGCTGCTCCCGGCGTTCCGCCTGAGCCCTAAGACGCTCGCGCCTGGCCTCGCGTGCCTCGCCCAGCTTCTCTATCTGCTCGTCGGTCAAGAGCGCCTGGGCGATCTGGCTGCTGGCATCGCCGAGCAGCAGATCATCCTCCTTGTCGGCGAGGTAGGACTGGGCCTCGTCCTTGCCGGCGATCTCGTCCTCGAATTGCCAGAGCCCTTCGAGTGCCCCTTCGATCACCAGGGCGCGCACCGCATGCTCGATCGCCTGGGCGACCGCAATCTGGCCGGGCTCGTTGACGGTGTAGCCGGTCTCGCCCTCGAGCAGCTTCTGGAAGGCGACGAACTTGAACACGCTGCCGCGGACACCGTAGGAGGCGACGGTCTTCCGGGTCATGACCGACTTCAGGATCTCACCGGTCTGGGAACTGATGGCGTTCAGATAAACTGTCACCGTGTCCTGGCGGTATTGAACGTCGCCGCCGATGCCGAGATAGCGAGCGCCAATGCCGCCGGTGACCGTGTTGCTGTCATAGCCGATGATCCCGCCTTCGAGGATCACACCGGCGAACAGAAGAGATGGCAGGCCTTGCTGTGGCTGGCCGGACTGCTTGGCGGCCTTCCCGCGCGTCTCGCGAATGATCTGGCGCTCTTTCAGGAGATTGTCGAGATTGGCGCGTTGGATCACCTTGAACCAGCGCCCGCTCGCCGCGTCCTTCAGGGACTTGACCAGCATCCAGACACCGCCCTGGGTCACTGCGCGGGAGTTGTTGGCGATCGTGTCGGACGTTTTCAGTTGGCCGGTCAGATCCGGATAGCTGTAGACGGCTACCGGCACCGGCTTTGGCGGAGCTGGGAGGTTGCGCAGGGCATCGTAGCTCGCCGTGGTCTCGACCGATGTCGGCGATGACGTCGGGATCAGCGGCGGCTTGGGCGCACAGGCGACCATTGGCAAGGCCAGAACCGCGACCAGCAACGAAGGCCGGAGGCGTGGAACGTCCATCGTTCAGCTTTCCTCGTCGTGGTTTGCTATTCGACTTCGATGACCGGCACTTCGACGATCGTTGTCGAGCCATCGCCGATATTGGCGATTTCAAGCGTGATGACTTCCAAACCACGCTCGAAGCTCACCTGCTGATCGCCAACCGTAAAGGTGCCACTATCCTGCGGATTGTCGCCGAAGATCGCTTCTTCGACCTGTCGGGCAAGGCCGCTGAACAAGCGGCTCTGCAGTGACTGAACGAAGCGCCCGGTTGGATCTGCCTCTTCGCGCGGCGCCTCATAGGGGTTTTGCGCGTTGGCTGCGCCGAGCAGAATGCCGTCATTGAACGGATTGCCGCCGAAGTTGGGATTGACTGGCGAATAGACGAGACTGTCGGCGTAGGACACAGCGGATGAAGTGAGCATCAAGCCGATCGCGGCGATCACCTTGAACTGCATGGTTCTACAAAACCAAGACACACCGATAAATTGTATGTTCCGTGCCCATTCAACAACCATGAGCGGTTCCTCGTGAATTAATAATTAATTTCACGCGCATGATATGAAGACAACGCAACCTATGCGTCCTTCATTCGGATGATTTTCCGATATTTTTTAGGCCAATCGAGAGATTGTTGCTTCAGAAACACACTAACTTTAGACAATAAGCCATTGGTTTTTTTGAAAATTGCGTACAGGCATATCTGCGGAAAGAGCCATGCGATCATTCTTCCCCAAGGAGAAACTGGAAGAATCTTAGGAACTCGAATGCCTGTTCTCTAGTCCTTAGTGACTGGTGGATAGAACGACGAGCGGCCGATCGAGAGCAGTCGGCATTGCCGGACGACCGACAAGTCCGAGCGGTCACGCTCGACCATCGACCGCCTCACTTGCCGGTCCACGGTTTGAGCTTTTCGGACAAAAAATCGTTGGCCACGGTGAGCTCGCCGATATTCGCGTGCAAAGCTTTGACCTTAGGCGTAGGAGCGGACGGGTGCTGACTTCATCGGTCGTAAACTTCTCTTCTAGTCTGACTGAAGGCCATGATGTCATCCTGCCGTGACGGCTTGAGATATTCGAAGCTCATGTGGCGTAACCGCTGCAGGCCGCGCCTGTACATCCCATGAAGGGGATTATGGGATAGGATGGAGCAGCAAACACCTAAGGTATCGGCAGCAAGACCATGTTACATTCATGGCATCCGAAGCAGACAGGCAAAACCATCGTCGATGGACACCACAGCATCAAGAAGCGCGACTGAGAATCGGCGCCCCAACGACTTGGCGAAGACAAACCAAGTCGTTGGGCAGTCACGATCAGAAAAAGCGGTCGATTAAGCGCCTTCGGCACCCCGTTCCTTCGCGACTTGCTTCACGTCAGCGTCAGGCTGTCGCATCTTCACAGCCGTGACGAAACCAAACGCTTTGCCAGCCTCTTGCGGACTCTGGCCATTTTTGTAGCTGACATTCGCTGATAGCAGGACATTGTCGCCGGTGCCAAGCACACGACCACTGACGTTCTTGACGGTCACTTTCGACGTTGCACCACCAAACATCCAGGGCTTATAACCAAAATCGGAACCGCTGGTTGCCGAAAGGACGACCACAGCATCGGCGCCAGTCGCAAAGGCGGCATCGATCATGTCGGTCCGGCGATAATCGCTACCGCCTTGCCCTTCGACGCGCTCAGCACCCTTCTTGTCGAGCGCCCGCTCGATGGCCAGCGTGTCGACGATCTTGAATCCTTCATCGGCCATCGCAGTGACCACGCCATTCAGCAAGCTCTCATTTTGCCCCTCACCATTTTGAAGACCGCCGAGAGGTAACGCGATTGTTGCATTTGCTGATCCGCTGGATGGCGGCAAAACCGCCACGCGCTTGACGTTGGCCAGTTCGTCCGCGGTATCTCCCGATGCGCTGGCGCTGATATCGGCGTCTTCAAGAGAGCCGTAGTAGGCAAAACCGCCGACAATCGCCGCCGGCGCATACGCTGCAGCCATGTAAGCAGCTGGCAAGGCGGCGATGCAACCTGTCAAACCAAAACCGGCTGTGACCACAACGCCAACAGCTTTCCATTTTTGAGTGATGTTCAAGAGACGCTCCTATGTTGATTAGTTTCAGACAGTGACTTGGGCAATTTCGGAGAAAAAAGCTTATTTTGGCAGAATCGGCGGCGGGTGACGGCAGATGGCGCGCTATTCCAGAATGGCCTCAAGCGATGGCCCCTTGACCGTCTCGGACGCTCGCACCTCGACCAAGCGAGGCTCGCCAGCTTCAGCGGCGAATGCTCGCTGGCACGAAAACCGTAGCCATTGTTGAGGGTGAGGTTGGACGTAGAGAACGCGCCCTGCGGACTATCAACGGTCGATGAGTTGGCCAAGTTGAGTGAGGTCATCGTCAGATCGGGAACGACCGTGTCGGGACCATCGTCCGGCATGCTCTGGCTGGATATTCCGCCAACGCCTCCATCACCATAGGGTGAGAACAGGAGGGTCATCGAACTCGCGATGCCAGTGGTGGCAAAGTTTGCTTGTTCCATAGCTACAATCCTTAACCATATCAGAAACAACTAATATTCAGCTTAAACGCGTATTGTATACTTATCTTTTCTCCTTTTGAGTATAATTTTGTCAAGTTTAATTGTAAATTAAATGTGCATTAGAGATTTGCGCATGAATGGGAAGGCGAGGACTAATAGGGCCTCAATGGGCTCATAGCTTGTCAAAAACGAAATGCAATTCCGGCATTAAGCGCTCAAACACAGGGCCGACGTAGCTCACCAAAATGGTTGATTTATGCCACTTCCAGTCTCAACGACAATCGCGAGATAGCGGAACGGATCAAGCTCGAACAGAAGCAGAAGGACGCGGCGCTCAATCAGCATAGCCGAGAGATAACTGCCCGTCACAAAACAGCACTCGGTGAGCTCGCGACGC
>JBPCVQ010000454.1:0-7455 GCA_051010395.1 Geminicoccaceae bacterium
GATATAGGGCGCGTCGAGGCTTTTCGTTCCCAGACGCTGGATCGTCTGACGCAGCGCCGTCTTGAGGCCGGAGAAGGAGAAGTGACAGTTGGGCTTACCCGCCATCGGCCTCGGAAACGCATATCTCTTAGTATCGCCCGACCGCGCCGCGGTCTCGATGGCGGGGCCGCCGGGGTAGCCGAGATTGAGCATTTTGGCGGCTTTGTCATAGGCCTCGCCGAGGGCGTCGTCGAGGGTCGTTCCGAGGCGCTGGTAGCGCCCGACGCCCTGGACCATGAGGAGCTGGCAGTGACCGCCGGAGACCAGAAGGAGGAGATAGGGAAAGTCGAGATCGTCGTCGGTCAGCCTTGCGGTCAGTGCATGGGCCTCCAGATGATTGACCGCGATCAAGGGGCGTCGATGCACGGCAGCGATCGCCTTGCCCGTGACGAGGCCGGTGATCAGGCCGCCGATCAGGCCGGGCCCCGCGGTCACCGCGACGGCGTCCAGCTCCGGAAAGTCGAGCCCCGCCTCCTTCATCACCTTGTCGATCATGACATCGAGGATGTCCAGATGGGCGCGCGCGGCGATCTCCGGCACGACGCCGCCGAAGGGGGCGTGTCGGTCAAGCTGGGAGCCAAGCTTTTCCGCGAGGATGCGGCGATCGGCGGAGACCAGGGCGACGCCGGTATCATCGCAGCTGGTCTCGATGCCGAGCACGATGCCGAGGCCGGCACGGGCGTGACTTGGGCCGGTGGGGGCGGGTGCGACGTGGCTTGGACTGGACAAATTCGACATGATGGGACCACATAGCGCGGCATCATGGGGCTGGCTAGCTGGCCGGCGTTGGGATGACACTCCTATGACTTGAAATTTCAGTGTAACCACAAGGCCGAAAGATCATCGAGATGGTCCTGAAAACACCACTTCGCCTCGGCACGGGAGGCTCACCGCTCGCCCGCATCCAGACCGACATGGTGAAGGCGAAGCTGATGGACGCGTTCGAGGATCTGCGCGCGCCCGGCATGATCGAGGTGGTGGTGATCAGCACCACCGGCGATCAGGTCGCCGACCGGCCCCTGGCCGACATCGGCGGCAAGGGGCTGTTTTGCAAGGAGATCGAAGCCGCCCTGTTCGATGGGCGCATCGACGCCGGCGTGCACTCGATGAAGGACATGCCGACCTGGTTGCCGGAAGGTCTGGTTATCGCTTCCATGCTGGAGCGCGCAGATCCCCGGGATGCGCTGATCTGCCGGAAGGCGGACAGCATCAGGGGCCTGCCCGAAGGTGCGGTCGTCGGCACCGCCTCGCTTCGTCGCCAGGCGCAGATCCTCGCAAAGCGGCCGGATCTCAAAGTGATCAATTTCCGCGGCAGTGTCGGCACGCGCCTGAAGAAGCTGGATGAAGGCGAGGTCGACGCTACGCTCCTGGCGCGCGCCGGGCTGGATCGCCTTGCCCTGCCTGGCGTGCCCCAGGCTGTCCTGTCGCCCGAGGAGATGCTGCCGGCCGTCGGTCAGGGCGTGATCGGCATCGAGTGCCGGCAACAGGATGAAGCCCTCATCGCCCTGTTGCAAAAAATCGATCACCGAACGTCCAGCCTCGCCGTCCAGGCCGAACGGGCGATGCTCGACGTGCTTGACGGCTCCTGCCACACGCCGATCGGCGCCTATGCGACCATCGATGGTGACCGGATGCATCTGCGCGGCCTGGTAGCACGCCCCGACGGATCGGAGTGTATCGAAACCGAGCGCTTCGGTGACGCGGGTGATGCCGTCGCCATCGGGCGTGATGCCGGCCAGGATCTGCGCGACCGCGGCGGCGCCGATCTGTTGGCATGACGCCATGAAGGAGCGGCCATCGCCGATGGTCCTGATCACCAGGCCTGAAGCTGCCGCTTTTTCGCTGAAGCAGGAGCTCGAAGCGAAGGGCTATGCGACGATCGTCGAGCCGCTTTTGACCATCGAGCCGCTCCAGCCGATGTCGGCATTGCCAAAGCTGGTGCAGGCTCTGGCTCTGACCAGCGCCCATGCGGTTCCAGCGCTGAGCGAAGAGGCCAAGAGGCTGCCGATTTTCACCGTCGGCAAGGCGACGGCTGGAGCGGCGCGCGCGGCGGGTTGTAGCCAGGTGATCGCCGGCAATGGTGATGCAGCGGACCTTGCGGCCGTGATTATCGAGCGATGCCGTCCCAAAGACGGCGCTATTCTCCATATCTCCGGAGAAATCGTGCGTGAGGACCTGCAGAAGAAGCTGACGGAGCGAGGGTTCGAGGTTCATCGCGAGGCCGTCTATCGCGCCGTCACCCGCCCCCGTTTTTCCGACAATCTGCTGCGCGCCTGGCAGAGGCGCGAAGTCACGGCGGTCCTCTTGTTTTCGCCGCGAACGGCGGAAAATCTGGTTCGCCTTCTGATCGATGCCGGGCTCTCGCGTTCTGTTGACAGAACGACGGCAATATGCGTGAGTGATGCAACTGCCACGCCCTGTCGAACACTCGACTGGAGGGCCATTGTTCTGGCGGCGCAACCGAATAGAGATGCGCTGCTAAGGGCATTGGAAGGCAGTATCAGGATATGCTAGATCTTTTGAAATCGGGTGTCGCGCCCTTTTCGGTGCGCTCCTTCTCAATGTCATGGAAGCAAGAGCGAAAAGAGAGGCTCTGATGGCGCGCAATCGAGGTAAGCGGCCGGGCGCCGCTTCGGGATCGTCTTCCCCAAGCCAGGATCAGGCCCGGGATGCCGAGGTGAAAGCTGACGACGCCCTGGCAGGCGGCAAGGCCGATCAGAATGCGCCCGCAGCGGCCAGTTCGTCCAATGCTGCCCAAGTCGGAGTACCGACGGTGGGGGCGGGGACCACAACCAGCGCTGCCAAGCCATCGAGCGACGCTTCGAAGGCGGGTTCTTCGGCGGCGAAAACCACAGCAGCCGGCACCACAGCGTCAACAGCAACCAGCACTCAGGCAGGCGGCTCGACAAAGCCATCTTCAGCTGCGGCGAGCCGCGGGACGGCCGCGGCGGGCAGCAGCGGCGGTCAACATGGCGGCCCATCATCGGTTGGTGGCAATGGTAGCTTTTGGCCGGGCCTGATCGGTGGCGTGATCGGCGGCGCAGCGACCGCTTTGGCGGCATCGCTCTTCTGGATGGACGGCGATGAGAAAGCTGCGACTGTCCTAGAAAGCCGGCTGGCCGCAGCTGAGCAGCAAGTCCAGCAGATCGATGCTCTGAACGATCGCGTGGCCGCGGTTGAGGCGGCGCCGGGAACCTCCTTGTCAGGGCAGGAAGGCGACATGGCTGAGCGGCTCGCCGAACTCGAGACGCAGCTCGCTACCGATCGTTTCGCAACGCTTGAACAGCAGCTTCAGGAGCTCTCGTCGAAGATGCAGTCGGCGAGCGAGGCGCAGCAGTCGAGTTCCGAGACCGTTGCCGAGCTGAGCAATTCTTTGTCGACCCTTGAGACGATCTCCACCGATACCGGCAAGCTGGTCGATGAGACAGACCAGACGGTCGCTTCTCTCGGCGCCACAGCCAAACAGCTGAGCGATGATGTCCAGACCTTGGCGGCGCGGATTGACGACGCTGAAAGCAGGCTCGACCATCTCGGTGGCGAATATCAGCGAGGTGCGGCGATGATCGTTGCGATTGGCGACATCAATCAAGCGGTCACCGAGGCTGAACCCTTTGCCGGTCCTTTGGAAACCCTAAAGTCGCTGGTGCGCGATGATGCCACACTCGGCGAGACGCTCTCGACGCTCGAGTCTATGGCAGCCGACGGAGTACCAACGCTCAAAGGCCTAAAGGAGACGTTCGGCCAGATGGCAAGCCGTGTGCTGCTGGCCGAAGAAGGTGATCAATCACTTACTGATCAGGTCGGCAACAATGTCTTCGGCATCTTCAATATCCGCCCGGCTGGTGCCGATGTCGAAGGGAGTGGCAGCCGCGCCGTCCTTGCACGCGCGCAGTCGAAATTGTCCACCGACGATCTCGGTGGCGCCATTCTCGAACTTGGTGGACTCGAAGGGCAGGGCGCCGAGGAAGCTACGGCCTGGATCGAGCGTGCGGGCGCCAGACTTGCGGCTGAAGCGGCGGTGGTCGATCTTCGGTCCCATGCGCAAGCGCTGGTTGCCAAGGGGGCTTGAGGCGACGAATGGAATGGCCGTTGGGATCGGCGTTTGTGAAATCGGCTGCAGACAAAGCGCGGCCAAGCATTGTGAGTAGGCCATGATTCGGCTCATCATCTTCCTGATTATTGCCATTGCCGCCGCTTGGCTTGCGGTTTGGTTCGCCGATAATCCCGGCAAGGTTCAGATCACAGAGCCTTGGGGCGGCAATTCGTTCAGTCCGCCATTTGGGATTCTAATTCTGGGCGTCCTTTTGATAGGCGTCGCCATCACAGCACTCTACGAGCTCTATAGGGCCGTAGTGACCGCGCCGAAAAAGATCGGCAGATATCGCCGTCAGCGTAAGAAGGAGCGTGGCTACGAAGAACTGGCCACGGGCCTGGTGGCGGCCGCAGCGGGTGATGTCAGCGGCGCCAAGGCGTCGACCCGGCGCGCCGAGAAGCTTCTGGACAAGGCGCCGACCACGCTCCTTCTGGGCGCGCGTTCCGCACAGCTTGACGGCAACGACAACGAAGCGCGCGGCAAATTCAAGGAAATGCTGCAGCACAAGGAGACGGAGTTTCTCGGCCTGCGTGGCCTGCTTGCTCAAGCCATCAAGGATGGTGATCGGGAAGAGGCGATCAAGCTGGCCAAGAAAGCCTATCTTCGGCGCCCGAACACGCCCTGGGTGCTGACCACCCTTTTCGATCTGCAGACCGAAGGCGGCGAGTGGCGTGATGCCATGGCGACGGTCAACGACATGGCCAGGCAAAAGCTGATTAACGCGGACACTGCCAATCGCCATCGCGCGATCCTCCTGCATCTGCAGGCGGAGAAGAAGGACGAGGAAGGGCGCCATCAAGAGGCTTTCGACAACGCCAAGAAGGCGCATAAGCTTCTGCCCAGCCTCGCCCCAATCGCGGTCAATGCCGCCAAGCTCGCGATCAAGACCGACCGGCATCGCGCGGCCAGGAAAATGCTCGAGACGTCTTGGAAGGTGGAGCCGCATCCGGCGCTGGCCCGCGCTTTTGCCGGCCTGAGCAAGGACCAGTCGCCGACCGATCGCTACAAGACCTTCGAGCGCCTGCATCAACTCAATCCCAGCAGCCTCGAAGGTGAGATGGCGCTGGCCGAGCAGGCGGTCGCGGCGGAGCAGTGGCCGGCGGCAAGAGAAGCGCTCGAGCGCGCCGTGAAGCTGGGCCCGACCGCCTCGGTCTTTCGCATGTTCGCCGATGTCGAGCGCGTTACTGGCGCCGACGCCGACAAGATCCAGGGCTGGCTCGCCAAAGCTGTCGATGCGCCTTCCGATCCGACCTGGCTCTGCAAGACGACAGGTGAAACACGCGCGCGCTGGTCCGCCTTTGGCCCGGACGGCAAGTTTGACAGCCTGCGTTGGGGGTCGCCACCGACGATCGTGCCCATGTTGAACGCAGACGCGCCGGCCGAACTGATCCTGCCGGACACCACGCGTAATGTGCCGACACGCAGCAAGAGCGACGAGATATCCGTCGCTCCAAGCCGCCCGGTTCCACCAGCCGAAGATGGCAAGGTTGACGCCGCCTGACACCCTCGCTAGCGTGCGGACGATTCAAATATGCCGGAGTAGCTCAGGGGTAGAGCGGCTGATTCGTAATCAGTAGGTCGGAGGTTCGATTCCTCTCTCCGGCACCAGCCTTTTCAATGGGTTAGGTGCCACGTTCGGAAATCTGTTGCCCAGAAATTGCTTTGGGGCAGCAATAGGGCAACATGAGAAGACACATGTCGCATTGTGGAGCTTTGCGAAGTGCTGTGGACTATGTTCTGCGCCTATTTGCATAATCGCTTGAGGCTGAGTGCCGCATGAAAATCAGATCTCTCGGCGAGAGCATTCGACTACGGATCAGGAGGTTGGGGGGCGAATCCTCCTGTGCACGCCAATTAATTCAATGAGTTATGCAGAATATCGATACCGTTGAGTTGTTTGGGCACCGTGCTAGTGGTCTGGCTCAACTCATAAGAGTCACACACTCGCCTTACCTTTCCCAAGGAAAGCGAACTTGAAGTTGTCGTGCTGACCTGCATCGAACCGTCCGGCGAGGTAACGCAATCCGTCCCGTACCGATCCCAAATTCTAGTTTGCGTCGCGGACCGACCAAATCCATGAGGGAACCGACGACGGGATCGACGACCTGAGGGTTGAAGATCGCGGCAATCCGTTCGTCGAAATAGCCGTCTTCACGCACAATCAAAGCCTCCAGCGAAACTGAAAAGCAATCGGGACGACATGCCTATAGATAGTGGCAGTGTTATGGAATGATCATTACCATCTACGGACCGCCTACCCACTGCTGCGGATCACCCCTTCCAACACTCAGGGAAGCCGAGCTTGTGACAGTGCACTGATGGTTAAAATCGCACCTTGCGATGGGAGTTCCGACCTCTAAGGCAAGTTAAGCGAATAGAAAGAATCCGATGCGGACAACCGCTGCTGCTAACTTCGCTAGCAAATGCGCTCTTCGATCCACACGAGCAAATCTCTGAATCTGTACCCCACACGCTTTGCCGTGAGTTGGACGTATTTCGGCCCCTTTTGGCCGCGGCGCATCCGCCGGAAATGAACCAAAGAAAGGCCACAATAGGCTGCAGCGTCAGCTTCGCTCAAGACACGAAAATCAGCGGGCAATTTCGACAGCCTGGCGCTTCGTCGGTCGTCATTCTGGTTAGAGAGGTTCTTCGCGTGAGTGTATTCCGTCTTATCCATCTGATTGTACCTCTTGAAAGGACCGACAGGTTTGGAAGCACCGCCTCTTCGTCATTCCGTTCATCGATAGGGCTCCAAAATGATGTCACGATTCACCAACACGCGCATGGTCCCGCCGGGGCGGATGGTGATGGTGGGTTGGACGTCAAGCTGACGATCGACGATCTTGCCACCGATGCGCAGCGCTTCCTGGGCGGCGGCATCACCGATGTCGCGGGTAAAGCCGTTGTCGTCGCTGTTCTCGACAACGTTTGCGCCAGCGGTGATGAAGGACGAGAGCAGCACGGCGCTCAGCAAGCGGAAGGTGTGGTGGTCCACCTGATCGGCAACGCCGGCCTGGCCCTTTTTGTCGGTGCCCGCCATCTCATCGAGCTCGATCGAATAGCCGTTGGGCATCAGCATGCGGTCCCAGATGATGAACGCGCGGTCCTGGCCATAGCCGATCAGGCTGTCATAGCGACCGAGCAGCTTGGCCCCGGCCGGGACGAGCAGGGAGTTGCCGGAAACGCTGTCGAAGATCGGCTCGGTCACCTGGGCGATGATCTCGCCGGGCAGATCGCTATTCACGCCCGTGATCAGAGCTGCCGGAATCAACGTTCCCGCTTGAACGAGATACTCGGACGCCGGCGGCAGATAGGTTTTGTCG
>JBPCVQ010000455.1:0-18347 GCA_051010395.1 Geminicoccaceae bacterium
CCGCGGTCGGCGATCAAGATGTTGCAGGCGATCCCTCTCGTCGAAAGCGGGGCTGCTGATGCCTTCAGCCTGACTCAGGCGGAGTTGGCTGTGGCTTGTGCTTCGCATGGGGGGGAACCGCGGCATGCGGAGGCGGTGGCGGGGTGGCTTTCGCGGTTGGGGCTTTCCGCGGATGATCTCGAATGTGGGGCGCATGCTCCTAGCCACGGGCCGTCGGCGCAACATGCGCCCTGGGGTGGGTCGGCCCTGCATAATAATTGTTCGGGGAAGCATGCGGGGATGTTGACGCTGGCTAAGCATTTGGGGGTGGAGACCGAGGGGTATATTCGGCCGGATCATCCGGTGCAGAGAGTCATCAGTGAGGCGCTTTCAGCGATGATGCAAGTCACGCCCCTGCCGGCGCCGGCAGTTGATGGGTGTGGGATTCCGACGTTTGCGGTTCCGCTCAAGAACCTCGCGCAGGCGATGGCCAGGTTTGCAAATCCGGAAGGACTGGGCCCAGTGCGAAGTCGGGCCTGTCGCCGCCTGGCGACTACGATGGTGGAGCATCCGGGGATGGTTGCTGGGGAGGGTCGGCCTTGTACGTTGATGATGGAGGCGCTGCCTGATGTGGTCGTGAAGACCGGGGCGGAGGGGGTGTATACCGCCGCCTGGCCAGCACGGGGTCTTGGTCCCGAACGCGGGCTCGGAATTGCCCTTAAAGTCGAGGATGGCGCGACACGTGCTTCCTCGGTGGCTTTGATCGCCTTGCTTGAGTGTCTCGGTGCGGTGGACGCCACGGCGCGTGAGCGCTTGAGGGATGTTGCGACGCCCACGCTTCGCAATCACGCCGACACGGTGGTCGGCCGCATCGAACCCGAGCCTGACTGGCCCAGCCTGCCGGCTGACAAGAAGACCTCTGCGAAGAAGAGCCGGCATACCCCCGAGGTTCTGGCGGCGTTCAGATTCCATTAGCTTAGAAAACGCTCTAGAAGCTGTAGCGCATACTTACCCGCGGCTGGAGATTATAATTATTGTCGGCGAAAACGTCTTCTACGTCTTCATCGGTTCCGATCCAATTGAAGCGCAGCAAGGGGACAATCGACACCTCAGGCGTCAACTGGAAGGGGATACCAGCTTCGGCGAAAGCCGTGGCGGCGTATTGTGTTTCATCAATGTTGGCGACGTCATTGGCAACTCGAGAGAGACCGAGCCCGCCGCCGATATAGGGTACATATTCATGTAAGGGCCAAAGGTCGAAGTAAGCAGCCGCAGTCAACGATAATATGGAGAGATCATAGTTGGCATCGACGACCTCCACGCCCCCAACTTCAATGGTTGCATCGGCGTCAGCCGCAGCATAGGAAATCTCACCTTCAACACGTATGTTTGTCCTGACGGCATAGCCGATAAGACCGGCGACCGCATAGCCGGGATTATTATACTCGATTTCGATTTCTGCCGCGCCAGCCTCGACTTCTTGATCGAAAAAGATAACAGGCCCTGCACTCAGCCCCGCATAGAAACGATCTTGGGCGAGTGCGTGAGCTGTCGTCAGTGATACCAACGAAAGTACGGTGATGAGGAGACGCATCATAGAGCAAGTCTTTCTTTTACCAGATGTTAAGCACGCAAAAGAAAGCAAGTTTGCTGCTGGATGAATATAGAAAACACATCAACTATTTGGATAGCATCAGATGACGAGTAGAACATTTTGGCCTGGTTACTGATGCGGGTAGAGCCGTGCTATGGCCTTTGTTGGGGAGTTTTTGCAGAGAATGGGCTGATATAGCCACGGCACAATTTCGAAGAGAAACTGTTGCAAAAATGGTCATCATAAGTGCAAAAACGAAACACTATCAACTTGAGGGCTAAAGAGCGTTGGAGCTGTGCGCTGTCGTGGCCCGATCAAGCTGCTTGATCCGACATGGCGATGTCCATCCAGCGATTTGGTGCGCTAAGTCTCTGCTCGGCTCTGTTGCACTAAATCTATTGGATGAGGATATAGCCTTTGTTTTTCTCGTTTTGTCCGATCCGTTCTGTAACGGGCCTGCCAAGGTAGAACAGATGGTTGAGAATATCGACACCCATCATCGCCTCGGTCTTCTGGACAGGCAGGTCGCAGGATCGCAAGCCGGGACCGGCGTGGCTTGCCCGCCATCTTGTCGTCGAAACGCTCGCAGCGCCATTCGCCCGGGCCATGGATCTTCAGCTCGGTGCTGTCGATTAAAGCGGGCTATCGAGGAACAGCTCTGAGCTACTGACCGCGGATGTAACCCTGTAGCTCGGAAGCCTCTGTTTCCAGTTCTTCAAGGCGTGACTTGACCACGTCGCCGACGCTGATAATCCCGGCCATCTCGTCGTTATCGAGCACAGGCAGGTGGCGGACGCGGTGCTTGGTCATAACCTCCATAAGCTGCTGAACAGTATCGTGGGGCGTACAGGTGATCAGGTCCGTGGTCATCAACTGATCGACCTCCCCGTCAAGCACGCCGGCACCATAGTCAGCCAAGCCAACGGTCAGGTCGCGCTCCGAGAAGACCCCCTTGGGTATGTTGTTTGGATCGGTAACCATGACCGCGCCGATTCTATGCTGCTTTAAAAGGGCGACAAGGTCGGCAACCTTGGTGCCGGCCAGCACCGTGACGACCTCTTTCCCCTTGCCCTGAAGAATTTGCCAAACGAACATAGCGATACCTCCTTTGTCACCACGGTACGATCAGAGTGGCACTTAATCGGGGTCTTCCTCCATTTGTGTGGATATCGAGAACATGGTTTGCCAACATCCTCGCCCGAAAGAGCTTCTGCACCGGCGCGGCCATCCTCGTGGTTTCGTACAAAGCGCGGAGGCGACAATTGAAGATATCACATGGCCTGTCGCCGGATCCTGCACACGAACCGGGATTGAAATAGGCGACATCACGACTAAAGCTGACGGTGGCGGCACGCCTCCACATTAGCTTTTGAAACTGCGCTAATACCCGACATCGCCGATCCTCTCACCCATGCTGAAATTATCCTTCTTTCCGCATGGGCGTGACTTGGAGACGCTTAGGTGCAATGTCTGGAAACACATCCCCCCACCGACGCGGCCCGGCAAACCAATTGAGTTGTAGTTCAAGTCGGCGACGGATCTCGGGTGATTGGCAGGACAGCAGCGGAGTCTCGCCTTGTGCAAGGGCGTTGGTGCTGCCTAGCCATCGTTGAACCAACATCTCGTCGCCTAAGACTTGCCAGGCGTGCATGGAAAGCTGGTCTGAGAAGCAAATTGTCTCCGATGGTTTCATCATGTGATTTCAGCCCATTGATAGGATGGATGCTTCCCTTAGCGGGCCGCTGCTGCGGAGCCAAGAGAATGCTCGGTTGGTAGAAAACCGCTCGGCGTTCGGGCGGTTTTCTTCTTGTTTCGAGGTGTATGATGATTGGTCAAGATGAACTCCTTGAAAGCACATTCGGGGATAATGCCGGGCCCGTTGTGCCCGGCTGAGCTAATCAGGGATGCCTAACGCCGCAGAGGGTTGGGAATGGTATCCGGACCCGGCAGTCAACGATCATATTGGCCCGCGCCTCATACGGAATCTGTATAGAGTTCCCCGCACTCAATGGGGTGAGCTTGTGCTGGCTGTGCCCAGGGAGAGACACAGCTCGCAAGTCTACCGGCTTGACAGTTGGGCAAGTCCTTCGACCGCCATCAGACGGGCGCGTGTTTGCTCGATGACCGGGCTTATTGATGCAGTCATGTTGCATGATCAAACGAATTGGTGAGTCTGCAAGCCTACCCTCGATGCCGGGCTCGACGCCGGATTCCTTCCAGGATTTGGCGGCTTCATTCAGTTGTTTCACACGCACCTCCGCTTCGGTAAAGGGACAACCATGAACAGGTCCGCAGCTCAGCATTTCAGGCAGCAACGCTTGAAGCCGGAGACCTCGCTCGGCGGGGTGCGCGACTTTAGGTAGAGTTCGTCGACCAGCGGATCCGGATGCTTCCAATCAATGTGGAATTCCTGCTCCGTCAGCTCCAGATTCTGAATCGTCGGATTGAGAAGCAGGGGCGATCCTTTGTAAAGATGCAGACGGGTCTCGTACTGGATGGGATCGATCAGCTCCTCCAGTCCGTTCCTGGTTACAAAGTCGTGGAACTTAGCGATGTCTTCCAGACCAACCCAGGGATTGAACATGATGAAGGTCGGGTTGAGGATGATGCCCGACTTGCCGATCGAGGCGATCGCCTCTTCGATCATCGGAACCGTCATCTCCTTGTAGACCTGATCCAGGACGGTCTGCGATGGAAATTCCAAGGCCGACGTGATCACCCGGACATTGAGATCGGCCATCTCATCGACGAAGTCGGGATTCTCCAGAATGTGATCGACGCGGGTGGTGAGGTCGTAGGTGATCGATGGAAACTCTTTGTGGAGGCTGCGCAGCATGTTCATGGCGTAGCGCTTGGCGTTGAAGAAGTCGGCATCGATGAAGGTGAGGTGCTCCATGCCCTGGTCGACCAGATTGGCCACGTCCCGCACCACGATGTCCTCGCTCGACAGGATCACCTTGCCGTCATAGGCGGCGAAGACCGAGCAATAGGTGCATTTATGGTGGCAGCCACGGGTAGTCTCCAGGCCGCCAACGATCGTGGACTTGCCGAGCAGCTTGTCCAGATGCGGTTGCGGATATTTGGCCAGGGAGGGAGCCACACGACGATTGGGGACCTGCATGTGATTGCGGGAGCGATAAGGCTTCGGGATCTGCCCCGAACTCACCATCTGGCCGTCGGCGATGCCCTCGGGCACGTCGGTGGCCTTGCCGGTCAGATTGTCCAGAAGACCGACCAACGGATGTTCCCATTCGCCGACGACGGCATAGTCACCCTGACTGCCTGCCAGAAGGCCTGCATTGATCGTGGCGTACTGGCCGAAGAACACGATCCGGGCATCGGATCGTATGGCTTTGATTTGCCCGACGATGTCAGGCACGGCCTTCAAGGCATCGTAGAGGGGCACAGACAGGACAAAAACTTCCGAATCGGCAAGGCTGGCCAGCTTCTCCTCGCCCTCGACATAGAGATCGAAGAACTCGGTGTCGTGCCCACTCTCCTGCAGTGCGGTAAAGGCGCTTAGCGCCGTTATCGGCTGGTATCCACCTTCGAAAATCGACATCACGACGGTCTTCATGCGCGTTCCTCTTCAAAGTCGGTGTGACTCTTCCGGCATCTACCTGCCGTTTGTGACAGGCTGTCGCCAAAAAAGGCCTTGAGTGCGCTATTCAACGTTTCCGGTTGCTCGACCATCAGGAAATGACCGGCATCCCGGCAGACAACGAGGCTGCTATGCGGTGCGACGTGGTGCATCCATTTGTGAAAGGCCACCCTGAAGAAACTCTGGTCGGCCGCGACGAACAGGGTCGGCCGGCGAAGCCTGGGGATCACGTCGCGAAAGTCGGTGGCGTTGCTGTCGAGCAGCAGGCCGACGCCCATGGGCGTGGCGGCTATGGCGGCATCGTCCAAAATGGCCGCACGATCGGAATCCGGTACCGAGCGCATCATCGAAGCGATGAACCCCTGGACTTCGGCGCGCCTTGTTTCCGCCATGGCGAAGCGCCGTTGCAGGCCGATCAAGGGAGCACTATCGAGAACAGTCTCCTCCTGTCCGATGCACTCTTCATCTTGAAGGACATAAGGGATCTCATCGATAAATGCGTAGGACTCGATGCGATCGTCGCCAAACAGGTCGAGATAGGACCAGATGACAGCGCAGCCCATCGACCAGCCGACCAGCCTGACCCGATCTATTCCCTCGCTCTCGATTAGATCGTGAAGGTCTCGGCCGAGCCTGGCCACGCGCGCTCCATGGCTGACATGAGCCGAACGTCCATGCCCGCGCATATCGGGCGTGTAGACGGTGAAGTCCGAACAGAACTGGTCGACCTGATGCACGAAGACACGCCCAGACGAGGCAAATCCATGCACCAGGACCATGGCCGGACCGTCACCTTGTCGATCAAAATGCAGAACCGCGCCGTCGTTGGTAACGAAGCTTGCCATTTAAACAATGCTCAGACCGAGGCGGAAAAGGACATCTGGCTGATGCCCTTCAGGACCGAGCCGTCGCGACAGCGTACGCTGTCGAGATCGATCTGGAGGCTGGAATACCGCTTGAGCATTTCTTCGTAGAAGATCCTGAGCTCCATGATCGATAACAATCGCCCGATGCACAGATGGGCGCCAAAGCCGAACGACAGGACGGGATGTGACCGCCTCTCAGGACGGATGATCTTCATGACATCCGGATCGTCGAACACGCTGGGATCGCGATTGGCCGCGCCGAGAAACAGGATAACCAACGCGCCCGGCTGGATCGCCTGACCATCGACTATCACCTCGTCCAGTACCTTGCGCGCGGTGCGATTGACCGGTGGATAGACGCGCAGGGTTTCGTCGATGAAGTCTTCGATCAGTCGAGAATCACGGCGGATCTCCGCTTCCAGTTCAGGCTGGCGGCCGATAGCTAGCAGGGAGTTGAGAATGAGGTTGGTGGTGGTCTCGAAGCCGGAAACGATGAACAGGATGATGTTGGACAAGGTGTCCGGCGAGTTCTTGATCGTCGCTCCCCCGCCGTAGATCTCGAGAAGGCGAGCGGTCAGGGTTCGTTGAAAACCGGGTTTCTCCGGATCGATCCGTTCCTTCAGGAAGTCGCAGAATTCATTCAGGACGTCGTAGGTCGGCTTGATGCATCCGGCAGCCCGCCCGGCACTACCAACATAGGTCGAGATAACGTCGGAAAAGCGGCGCACCCTCTCGAGCTCTTCCACGCTCAAGTCGCCCAGTCCCATGATTGACAGGACGATGCGTGCGGGAAGCGGGAACGCGATGTCGGCATAGGCCTCGACCGACCGGCCATCACCGCCGATCTTGTCGAGGCAGCTCTCGACCTGTTCGCGGATTAGCTGTTCGTAATCAGCGAGTGCGCGATTTGAAAACAGCGGTTTCAGGGTGCTGCGCGCGGTGATGTGCCGATCGCCGTCGACGTTCAGCATCCACACCGACAACAAGCTGCGGATGTGACGGTCCCATGCCTGCTCTTCGGGGCTTCCCGGCAGATTGTCGTAGCGTTCGACCGTCAGGCTGGAATTGCGCAGCAGGTCACGCACCTGCTCATAGCCGAAAACGACCCAGTAGCCCTGATCGGGATCACGAAAGGCTTTCTCGTGGGCGTGCCACCAGCGGAACGTCGGATAGGGATCAGCCCTGAAGTCGTCAGACAGGATGCTGTGCTGTACCATCGGTGTGTCGAGCATGTTCATGCTGATATCCGCTTATTGGCGTTTTTGGTCAGGCTCAGATCTTGCGGCCATAAGCAAGGAAAATGTCCGTACCACCATCCGTTGCGGCGACATTTGCGCAGCAGCGTTCACCGACCAGCGTCACCGCACCTTCGGCAAAGCCGGCAGCCTCGATCCATTGCATGACGGCTGAGCGTTCGAAGCCGGCCCAGCGATCATTCTGCTCACGGGCAAAGGCTTCACCATCATAGGACACGAGATCGGTAACCACGACGCGGCCGCCAGGCCGCAGGACCCGCATGCAATCCCAAAAGAAACTGGCCGGTTGTTCCAGGTGGTGCAGCACCATGTTGGCCACGATTCCGTCGACCTCACCGACGTCCAGCGGAATGCGGTCACCATCCGCAAAACGCCCTTCCACCCGGTCTCCAAGGCGATCGCCGAGGGCCATCAGCATATTAGCGCTGACGTCGACGGCTACGATCTTGCCAACCCCAGCAGCGATCAGCGCCTCGGTCAGGTAGCCGGCGCCGCAGCCATAGTCGAGCACGGTGTCGTCAGGCCCGAAGACGCCGCGACGCACGACCTCTTCACGCACCTTGTCCGTGTAATAATCCTGACGTTCAGTTTCCCAAAACGCGGCGCGCTGATCGAAATAGTCGCGAACGTCACCGGTTTCGATCGCTTGAGACATGATATTCCTCGAAGATCTGAAACGTGTTCCCGATAGGATCAGTCGCAGCAGCAGTCGCCCTGGTCCCGCTGGACATCAGCGGCCGCGACGTCCGTGTCGAGGACCATGAACCCGTTTGCCTCGGGATCCGCAGCGAGATGGCTGTCCGCATCGGCGAAGGTCTCCAAGGCGCCGCGACGGTAGACTTTGCCGCCATCACCGACGACTGCCTTGAGAGGACCGCGATACATCACTTTGATCGGCCGTTCAGCCGCCCGATGCGCCTTCTCGCCCGTTACCGTCACCGAGTAGAAGATGAGATCGTCGACCTGGTGGGCGGGATCGGGGTTACGCACTTCGACGCGGATATTAACAAAGCCAGCACGCTCGAGCTGCGCGTAGAACTCCTGCTCCTGCAGGACACCGGCATAGCAGGCTGACCAGAGCAACTGATCACTCTTGACCCTCTCCGGCACCGGGATGTTGGAGACGTTATCGGAAATTGCAAATCGCCCGCCTGGCTTCAGCACCCTTGTCATCTCGCGAAAGACGGAGGGTTTGTCGAGATCGTCGAGCAAATTGATGACGCAGTTCGAGATCACGACGTCGATGCTGGCATCAGCGATCGCCGGTTGCGAGCGGCGTGTCGCCGCGACACACGATTCATAGGCGCGCAGTTGCTCGAGCGACGTGATCGGTGTCTGCGCCAGCTCCCTCTCCGCCCATTCGAGATCCAAGGCAAGATCATGGGCGGAAGCGGCGAAGAAGATGAGTGGCGCGGCTTTGGGCTGACTGCTGCTGAATTCCGCCTGAGCTTCTCGCGCGACCTTCAGCATGCTTTCGGTAAAGTCGACGCCGATGATCCGACCTTTGGGTCCGGCAATTTGCGCAGCGATGTAGCAGTTCATGCCAGCGCCGCAGCCAATATCCAGCACGGTATCGCCGGCGCGCAGATATTTCGTCGGATTGCCGCAACCGAGATCGGCACCGACCACCACTTTGGGCACATTACGAATGTAGCTTGGATCGTAGCGCTCTACGCAGCAGGCGCTTTGCCGGTGCTGTGCCAACTCCTCCCGCGCAACGCCCTCGACGAGAGATGCGTAATCAGCTTTCACTGCGACATCATGCTTTTCCATGACGATGCCCTTTTTTTTCGTTTGGTCCGTGTCGGCTTGGTCGACAGTCGAGGGGACTTATAAGGCGAGTGCGATCGCGCAGGCGATCTGCCGCTGCATCCGGGAGCTAATCCTGGCCGACGACGCGTACGAAGATGACGATCGGTGCAGCACAGCCGAAGGAACCGGGAATCGCAGAGTTGTTCCACTCTCTTCATGCCGACTGATAGTATTCCCGGTAAAATATTGGAATCCAAAGACAATACAGCACTCCCTCTAGGCGGCACGCCTGCCCTTCTAGCGGTGTGCATGGTCGCAACCTCGCCCGCTTCGCAGCGGAACCAAGGGTGCGACACATGTTTTCATGGGCGGCAGAGCCATCGTTCAGATGAATATAACTCTTCCTAAATTTAGCTAAAAACGATAATTTCTCTGATGTAAGCATTCGGATTTCTCATGATCGGCCAGACCGGTCATGATCGCGTGGCCGACCAGGGCCGAATTCCCTTCAGTCGTCCCTTTGAGCCATGACCACTTACCATCATGCGATGCCGGAGCTTGATCTCTAATGGGTCTGAGATGCGATCAGATCTTCAAGAAATTGATAGCCGCGCACGAACTGATCTCTGCTGACATACTCGTCCTGCTGGTGGGCCTGCTCGATTGAGCCGGGGCCGCAGATCACGGCTGAATAACCGGCTTCCTGAAACAGTCCGGCTTCGGAAGCGAAGCCCACCTTACCCGCCGTCTCCACATGGGTGAGCCTGCGTACCAGCGCCTCGGCTGGCCCCTCGGGTTCCGGAACGCATCCAGGCACGCGCGCCAGGACATTCACGGAGATCGAGGCCTCGGGGCTGACCGCTCTCATAGACGATTCGACCTCGCGAACCACCACCATGTAGCGATCGAACCAGGTGTCGATACTCTCGCCGGGAACCACCCGAATGTCGGTCGTGAAGGAGCATTTCCGCGCCGTGATGTTGGCCGCCGTGCCCCCCGTGATCTTGCCTACATGCAATGTGGTATAGGGCGGCTCGTAGTCGGCGAGTTCCACCTGTAGCGCCGCGATTTGCCGACTGTTCGTCGTCATGGCGTTGTCTAGCCAGCTTAGCAATTTCGCCGCATTCATCACGGCGGAAACGCCGAGATCGCAGCGCGCCGAATGAACCTCGACCCCCCTCAGCCGGGTCAGCAGCGCCAGGGTTCCCTTGTGACCGTTGACGGGGCGAAGCAGGGTCGGCTCGCCCACGATCACGTTGGCCGCAAGTGGCAATTCGGCGCGCATCTTCGCGATCATTGGCAGCGCACCGAAGCATCCGATCTCTTCGTCGTAGCTCAAAGCGATCTGTAGAGGGCGCTCCAGGTTAGCCTGCTGCATGGCCGGCACCAGCGACAGCACGAGCGCACAGAAACCCTTCATGTCGCATGTGCCGCGACCGTAGAGTCGTCCCTGGTGTTCGGTCAGTTTCCAGGGGTCGAATGTCCAGCTCTGCCCATCCGTGGTGACGACATCGGTGTGGCCCGACAGGATCGTGCCGCCGGGAACATCAGGTCCGATGGAGGCAAACAGGCTTGCTTTTCGCCCCGTCGGATCGAGCACGCGGGTGGAGGGGACGTCGAGCCCGGACAGGTAGGATTGCACGAAGTCGACGAGGTCGAGATTGCTCGAGGTCGAGACACTGCGATAGCTCACCAGCCTCTCGAGGATCTCGTACGCCTTTTGCAGGTCTGGCGCAGCGTTTTTGGCCATCGCCCCGATCCGTGAAGGCTCCTCAGCTCACGCCAAAACCGTAGAGAATAAAAATGAGTATAATTCCGAAGGTAGCCTGCACCAGCGACCCTCCCGCCAGAATCCCGATCGCCGACATTTCGCCCTTCTCGACAAGGGCATCCTGCCGCACCAGCCAGTAGAAGCTGTCATTCGGCAAGATGGCCACGAACGAGCCAAAGCAGATCGCAAGCACGGCCAGGACCGGAGACACGCCGGCGGCAGCGACGATCGGCGCTGCAAGGGGGCCGACGGTCGCGAAGGTCGCCATGCTCGATCCCTGCACGATCTTGAAGAACGCGGTCAGTGCAAACAGGCCGAACAAGGCCAGGGCACCACTCTGCCCTGCGAAAAATTCGGAGATTGGCACCACCAGCGCGAGGGCCGCGCTGAAGGCGCTCGCAGCACCGATGATCACCAGGAGGAAGCCCGTACGGCGAAGCCCCGAGTCGAGGCAGCCACGTCGCTGTTCAGGCGCAACCATCATCAAGGCGGTGAGGGCTGCAAGGATAAGCGCGCCTTTCGGATTGGTCGCGAAATCGATCCAGGAATTGAACGACATGTCGAACATCATGCCGATCGCGAGTAACCCGGCAAGAACACCAAAGGGCAGCAGAAACGAAAGGGAAGCCCGCGCCGCGATACCCTGCTGACCGTCGGCCCGGTCTTCATCGCGATCGAAAAACGCACCCCAGGCAAGGCCAACCATCCAGATCGGCAGGAACACGAGAATGCAGAAGAACAGAAGCCAGCCATCGACCACGCCGAGGCTGGTCGCGATGATCAAAGGGCCTGCGGGAAACAAGAGCTTGAACCCGGCATAAGCCCCCAACGCCATCGAGAGGCGCCGTCGCTTGCTCAAAGGTGAGAGCGCTGCGTAGGCGGTGTCCGGGCAGACCATGCCAGCTGCCGCGATCGGCGACAGGCCGAGAGAGAAGATCGGCGGCCCCTCGACGCGCTGGTTGTCCATCGCCGCGGCGAGCACGAAGGAGGGTATAAGAATAAGCGCGAACTCGCCAATCGCCGCGCCCCAGCTGGCGTTGAAGGCTGCGATTATGTCCTTGGATTCGGTGCCCACTCCAATCCAGATCGCCAGGGCAATCAAGACCATCCCCATGGGAAGCGGAACATTCGGCATCAAGGAACGGAGCGAGAATCCTTCGATCGCAATCCCTTCCCGAGCAGCTTTGGCGTTTTCGGACAATGTCCCATTCCCTTTGACGTTCGCTGATGCCATCATTAAATTATATTCAACAGACATATATTCAACCAAAGCATTTTGATGTTAACCCCTTCATGGAGCGAATAAAAACCATTAATTCTAGGGTCTAGGCATGCGGAATCCTCATGATCGTCGGCATCTGCCGTCCCTGCGCGCCTTGCGCGCTTTCGAAACGACCGTGCGACACGGCAGCTTCACCGCGGCTGCGGATGCCCTGCATCTCACACAGGGCGCCGTAAGCCGACAGATTGTCGAACTTGAACGCTTGGTGAAGCGTCCTCTCTTCCTGCGATCCGGTCCCAAGCTGGTTCTGACCGAGACCGGACGGCGCCTCGGCGAGCGGGTCATGGAACTGTTGGACCTTCTTGGCGATGCCTTGGCCGATGCCGAGGGCTCACACGGCAAGACCGTCGTCACCTTATCGATGCTGCCCTCCGTCGCCGCCCTTTGGCTAGCACCGCGCCTGGATCAGCTGGTCGAGGATCTGCCTCAGATTGATCTCGACATCATGGCCTCCCGGCATCTGGTGAACTTTCGCGTCGATGGCGTCGATGCAGCTGTTCGGTATGGTCACGGTCAATGGTCGAATACAGCGGTTGAGTTCATAGGAGGCGAAACACTTCGTCCGGTCTGCACGCCCGCCTACGCCGAGCGACACGAGCTGCGCCGTCCCGCCGACCTCATTTCGGTACGCTTGTTCCACACCGATCTCGATGTGGGCTGGAAGGAGTGGCTCGCTGGCGCCGGCGTCGATTGGAGAGGCGTGTCCGGCGCCACGTTCCTCGGTGATGGCGCCGCCGTGATGCATGCCGTGCTCAGTGATCAAGGCGTGGCGCTCGGTCGAACCCTGCTGATAGCGGACGATCTCGCAACCGGTCGTCTCGTGGCCCCTTTCGACCCGCCCCTCGCGTCATCACACAGCTATTGGTTCGTGACCAGGAGCGATCAGATCTATCGGGATGACGTCAAGGCGTTGCGTCATTGGATCGTCGCGAGGATGCGTCAGACTTTAGAAACAGCCGTGCTGACCCAGCCCGCATCCAACTGACGTCATCGATCGTCCGATCACGCCGAAGGCATGCAGATCTCCGGCTGCCATCCGTAGCTATCACGCAACGGCAAGGGTTGCGGACAACCATGAGAAAATGACATGGTCACCCTCGGTAAAAAATCGTTTTTGGCAGGATTGCACATAGCGTAATTTTAACCTTTACGGTGGTCGGATGCCTCCATGCCATGGTGCGCCTGCTTCCATCGGGAGGATGTAAGGACCCTGCCAAACGGTCCGATGAGGAAGCTCTAGCGATTCTCGTTCAGCAGGGCGTGCGCCGTTGCTCACCGAGAGCCGGAAGCAATAAAATTGCGTAAATTCGAAGAAAACGCAGCAAAACCTCATCAAACAAATCACACAAAAATAAAATAAAATCATCAGGAGAAAATAAATTTATTTGTTTATACATTGACATGATTTTTACGATAATTAACTTTGATTTCACCAAATGACGAGGTGTGATGAAACTGTAAGATAAAAAATCAAGCCTGCAGCTATGTAGCGACATCAAGCAATGAAACAGGGACGGAGGGATTAGCATCATGAAGTCAAGTCGCTGTCGCACCGCTGCGTTCACCCTCATTCCCGCGTTGATTCTGTATGCTGGTCACTCCGGGGCATTTGAAATCGACAGTCTCAGCGGGCGTCTGGTTGTTACGGGCTCAAGCACCGTCGCCCCGCTGATCGGCGACATTGCCAAGCGGTTCGAGAGCTTGTGCGCCGATTGCAGGATAGACGTGCAGTCCGGCGGCTCCTCGCGCGGCATCGCCGATGTGCGCAAGGGACTGGCGGACGTGGGCATGGTCTCACGAGATCTGAATCCTGCCGAGGATGACCTCGATGGCCATCCTTTGGTGCGCGACGGCATCGCCATGATCGTCAATCCATCAGCAGCGACGGAAGCGTTGGACGACGATCAGATTCGCAGGATTTACACCGGTGAGATCGAGAGCTGGGACGCCGTCGGCGGCGCGGAAGAACAGATTACCGTGGTCAACAAAGCCGAAGGGCGCTCCACCCTCGACGTGTTCCTGGACTATACCGACCTTGAGATCGAACAGATCGAGCCCGACGTCGTGATCGGTGAAAACGAGCAGGGAATCAAATATGTGTCCACGGCACCAGGCTCGATCGGCTACGTGTCTATCGGCGCCGCTCTTTACGCCGTCGAAATTGGCCTGCCACTGAAAGTGCTGCCGCTCGGGCCTGTCGATGTGACCATCGAAAACATCGCCAAAGGCGATTACAGCGCGGTGCGAGCATTGAATCTCGTGACCTCCGGGGAGGTCGAGGATCTGGCCCAGGCGTTCATCGACTACGCCAGTTCCGAAGAAGTCTGGGATCTGGTCGAGAGCTACTACTTCGTTCCCATCACCCACTGATCGCCGGCGAGGTGGTTGGAGGATCGTGATGCGATCGTCTAGCCCGACCTGGCAGCTCTGGCTCGGGATCGCTCTACTGCTGGCCGCTTTCGCCATGGTGGGAATCGTGCTGATCACCGGTTCCTGGCCGGTCATCGCCGCCGACGGCCTTTTGTCGTTCGTCGCGAGCGCTTCCTGGCACCCGACGAAAGGAAGCTACGGTGTTCTCGCCATGATGGCGTCGACGGCGGCGGTCGCGCTTGGCGCCCTGATCCTCGCCATACCGTTCGCCGTTGCCTCGGCGTTATTCTGCCACTTCTACGCTTCTGAAAGACTGGCCGACGGCGTTCGCAATCTTCTGGTCATCCTTGCCGGCACGCCGTCGGTGGTGTTCGGCCTTTGGGGCCTGTCGACGATTGTGCCGGCCATCGCCAGTCTGCAGCCACCGGGCGCCAGCATGCTTGCCGGCATTCTGGTCCTGGCCATCATGATCATGCCGACGATCGCCATCGTGGTGGAGGTGGGCCTGCGCGGACTAGGCGAACAGCTTTATGCCGGCGGCCTGGCGATCAGCCTGCCGCGCGGGCGGGTCATTTCCAGGATCGTCATCCCTGCGATAAGAGGGTCGATCATGGCCGGTGCCGTGCTTGGTCTCGCCCGGGCTGTCGGCGAGACCATGGCGGTGCTGATGGTGACCGGCAATGTGGTGCAGCTTCCGGACAGCCTGTTCGCCTCTGTCAGAACCCTGCCTGCCAATATCGCGCTCGAACTGCCTTATGCCATGGACCTCCACCGCTCGGCGCTGTTCGCGAGCGGGCTGGTCATGATGTCGATGGTCTCGCTCCTTTTCCTTCTCTATGCCTGGCTGCAGCCGGGGCGGCGCTGGTGAACCAGAAAGCCCGAACAGGTCGCTTCCGCTGGTCGATCCAGCCGGTCGACGCCGTCGTCGGCCTAGGTGTCGTCATGGTGGTCGTGGTTTTCGGCATGATCATCGCCGACATACTCTTTCTCGGCTTTCCCATGATCACGCCGGACTTTCTTCTGGACGGCCCGAGACAGGGCGGCCGCGCCGGCGGCATAGGGCCAATCCTTGTCTCGACCTTGCTTGTCACCTCTATCGCGATCCTCTCGGCCGCGCCGATCGGTCTCTTCCTGGCCATCACCTTGTCCGAATATGGTCGCGACTACCCTGCCCTCGCTGCCCGTCTGCGCGTGGCGCTTCTGATCTTTGCCAGCCTGCCTTCCATCATCTTCGGGCTGGTCGGCAATATTGTGTTTTGCGAGTGGTTGGGGCTCGGTTTTTCCATTCTCGCAGGCGGCCTGACACTGGGTCTGATGATCCTGCCGATCTTCGCTTTCATTGCCGAGGAAAGCCTGCGCGCCGTCCCACTCTCCTGCAGGAATGCCGCCTTCGCCCTGGCCATGCCGCGCCGTCGTGTCGTCGCCGGCGTGCTCCTGCCGATTGCCGCACCGGGCATCGTCAACGGCCTTCTCCTGGGCATCGGCCGCGCCGTGGCTGAAAGCGCTGCGCTGGTGCTAACCAGCGGCTATGTCGATCGCATGCCGGAATCGCTGTTCGACTCGGGTCGAACCCTCGCCGTTCATATTCTCGATCTTGCCATGAACATCGCAGGCGGCGACCGCGCGGCCTACGCCACCGCCGCCGTTCTCATGATCATTCTCATGCTTTTGAACTCGTTGCTTTTCCTTTCGAGTCGCTGGGAGAAGCGAAACAGGAGGTGCTGTCTATGAACATCAGCCAGAGTGTGAAGTTCATCAGCCCTCTTCGTCTCGCCCCGGCGCCGCCCCCGGCCGAGCCGCTGATCAAGGCGCGCGGCCTGTCGATCGCGTTCGACGGCAAGACGGTATTGCGTGATGTCTCGCTCGACATCCGCGACGGCCACATCACCGCCTTGATCGGCCCATCGGGATGCGGCAAGACCAGCTTTCTGCACTGTCTCAATCGGTTGATCGATCTGATTCCGTCGGCACGCATCGAAGGGTCGATCGACGTCGGCTCATGCCCGATCTTCGCGCCGAGCGTCGATATCCAGGCCCTTCGCCGCACCATCGGCATCGTCTTTCAAAAACCCAATCCCTTTCCTTTTTCGATCCGCCGCAACCTTGCCATTCCGCTCGCCGAACTCTGCGTCACGGGGCGGGCCGAGCAGGAGCGCCGCATGATCGACTGCCTGAAACAGGTCGGCTTGTGGAAGGAGATCGAGGGGCGGCTCGACGAGCCCGCCCTTGCCTTGTCCGGCGGCCAGCAGCAAAGACTATGCATCGCGCGAGCGCTTTTGATGGAGCCGAAAGCCCTGCTCCTCGACGAACCCTGCAGCGCCCTCGACCCGATGGCCATGACGACAATCGAAACCCTGCTCATGTCGCTAAGTCAGTCCTACACCATCGTCATCGTGACCCACAATCTCGCCCAGGCGCGGCGGATCTCGGACTACACGGCGCTGTTTTGGATGGATGAGATCTCGGGGTTCCTTCTCGAGCAGAACTGGACAGAGGATGTGTTCGAACATCCGGTCGAGGACATGACGGCAAAATATGTCGGCGGCGCGATCGCCTAGTCCTAGCGCCGGGCTTTCATTGCGCTGCGCATTCGCCAGTCACATTGTCTTGCTCGGCTCTGTTGCACTCAATCTATTGGATGAGGATCGAACGCACGCCCCCCTCGGTCTGACGCTTCGGCTGATGGAAAACCAGCCGAAGCGTCAGCACGGTCTCGATCGCAAGATCGGTGTCGGTTGGATCACCTTTGGGCGTGCGCTTGCCCGCAACCGTCCAATGATCCGCCACGTCGTCCGCAATCCAGATCCGCAGATCACCCCGCTGACGCATCGAGGCTTCATATTCAGGCCGGTTCTTCAACGCATGGCGAGACCTGGGGATCTGGTGACGGCGAGCCGGGTCGAACTTATGCGGCATGGGCAGGCAATCCCGGATGGTGAGAGAACAGTCGAATGCCTCCTGGCCACAAAGACCAATTTGGTGCGCCAAAGAGCGTCCACGGCCTCATTGACGCCATTGATCTTCGTTAGGCAACCTCGGGTTCAAAGTCGTTTATCGGATCAAATTCGCCACCGATTAGAACGCCAGGGGAAATGTAAAGTCCGCCGTTGTAGAAGCTGTCGCCCAGGGAGCCCTCGGCGATGGCTGCTTGCACGGCCTCTGGCTCTAGCTCGGCGGCCTTGTCAAAAAGATCAACAGTCGAAGTCGCATCCTCGGGCATCCCGCCGGTGATATCGAGAAGCTGGCTCTGCCTAAATGACGCCCCCGCCAAGTGCGCCTCACTGAATTCGGCCAGTTCGCCGGTTGAGGTTTCTCTCACCACCAAGCGATTATCATTACCGCTATCTTCATCGAAAAAGTCGTTGACTGTAATTTCTTGATCTTCGCCGATAATCGAGATTTTGAGACCACCATCCTCGATGTTCTCAAGAATGAGCTGGTCGGCGTAGAAATCGCCAAAGAAGATGGTGTCCTCGCCGTCACCCAGGGTCACCTCATCCTTGCCATCATCGTAACTGAAGCAGAAGGTATCGTCACCCGCCCCGCCGAAAAGCTGATCATTGCCAAAGAAGCCCTCGATCACGTCGTCGCCATCGCCGCCCCGCATCGTGTTGTCATCGTCGTTTCCAAACATCATGTCGGCAAAGCCGCTACCGGTTACGTCGGTCGCTGTAGTGTACTCTTCGCGGGTGCCATCAGTATAAGCGCCCGACACAAAGAAGTCGGCCAGCTCATCAACGACGTTGATGAAGTGGGAAGCGATGCCTTTGGCGAATGAAACAGAAGTCAAGATGAGGTTCCTTTGTTGGTTCGCGGATCAGTGCTGCAGTTGACGCAAGCGGTTGCTTTCCTGCGATGGCAAAACGGTCGTCAGGT
>JBPCVQ010000456.1:0-2559 GCA_051010395.1 Geminicoccaceae bacterium
TGTCGATCACCGGAATGCGCAACGGCAATCCGCTGCCCTTCAGATCGCGATAGGCGCGCGCCACCTCGAAGCGCCGTGAACGGTCGGGCGCGCCGCCGGTGATCAGGCAGACCTTGGCCGTGGTGCCGCCCATGTCGAAAGCGACGACCTCCTTTTCTCCCATCTGCCGTGCAATATCAGCGGCTAGAATCGCGCCGCCAGCCGGACCGGACTCGACCAGTCGGATCGGCAGGCGTCTTGCCTGATCGAGGGTGGTAAGCCCGCCGCCTGACATCATCACGAAGAGCGGCGCATCAATCCCCCGTTCCAACAGCAGACCGCCCAGCCGTTCCAAATATCCAGCCATCAGCGGCCTTACATAGGCATTGGCGACGGTCGTCGAGAAACGTTCATACTCACGAATTTCCGGGCAGACTTCCGAGGAGAGGCAAATGGTGACGCCGGTGAGACGCTCCTCGAGGATCGATCGCACCCGCCTTTCATGGTCGCCATGGGCGTAGGCATGGAGAAAGCCGATCGCCACCGCCTCGACGTCGAGCGAGGTGAGCTTATCGGCGATCCTGCCGACAGCGTCTTCATCGAGTGGTTTCAGAACCTGCCCATCAGCCGCAACCCGTTCCGGCACCTCGAAGCGGCGCTCCGGCGGCACCAAAGCCGGTGACCGTTCCTGGTAGAGATCGTAATGGGCATAGCGCTTTTCGAAGCCCATATCGAGGAGGTCGCCGACCCCTTCCGTGGTGAGAAAGGCGGTCCTCGCCCCTTTGCGCTCGATCAGCGCGTTGGTCGCAAGCGTGGTGCCATGGATCACGACGCCGATCGACGAGGGCTCCAGGCGAAGCTGCTCGAGGAGCGTCTCGATGCCTTCCATCACGCCCCGCTCCGGCGCATCGACCGTGGTCAGCACTTTGACGCTCGCCCGGCGTTCGCCCTGCTCAACGACCACATCGGTGAACGTCCCGCCGATATCGGCGGCCAGCCTTGCCTGGCGCTGATCCGTCACCTGCTCTCTCGCATTCCGCCTCACCCTTTAAACCGACAACCTTGCCCCAAGCCACCTTGCAGCCCTATGAACGAAGGAACGGTCAACGATAAGACATCACCTGATCAGCATGGACAAGCGGAGGGGAACCGGAATGATCACGGAACGGGATTGCCAGGCGATGGATGAGGCCGACCCGCTCTACCCGATCAGCGATCGCTTCGCCAAAGCATCAGGCGACAAAATCTACCTCGACGCCAACTCGATGGGCGCCATGCCCAAGGACGTGCCCGCCCGCCTCGAACATCTCTGCCGGGAGGGCTGGGTGGAAGCCCGGCGAAGCGGCTGGACCAAGTTCGACTGGCTGGATCTTCCCCACGACATCGGCGCTGCCATTGCCCCCTTCATCGGTGCTGACGCGAAGGACGTGATCGTCGCCGACAGCACGTCGGTCAACCTCTTCAAGATCCTGGCCTATGCCTGGCAGCGCCGTCAAAGCGGCAAGGTCATCCTGACCGAACGCGCAAACTTTCCGACGGACATCTACATCGCCGAGGGCCTTTCGCGCCTGCTCGGCGAGCCCGAGGTCCAACTCATCGAAAGCAAAGCCGACCTCATCCCTTCCATCGGGGCGAACGTCGCCAGCGGGGCGAGCGTCGCCATCGTTTACCTGTCGCTCGTGGACTATCGGACCAGCGAGCGTTGGGACATGGCCGACATCACCAGGCGCGCCCATGAAGCCGGTGCCCTGGTCGTGTTCGACCTCTCCCACGCAGCCGGCGCCGTGCCGGTCGATCTCAAAAAGGCCGACGTCGATTTCGCCGTCGGCTGCGGTTACAAATATCTCTCAGGCGGCCCCGGTTCGCCCGCCTACATCTATGTTCGCCCGGACCACCAGGACGACGCCTGGCCCGCCATCGCCGGCTGGATCGGCCACGCCGACTACTTCGCCTTTGCCGACCACTATGCGCCGGGCGACGGCGTCAACCGCTTCATGACCGGCACCCCAACCGTCGTCGCCAATGAGGTCTTTTCAGCCGCAGCGTCCATTCTTCGGGACGTCCGCCCAGCCGACTTGTTCGCCAAGCACCGCTCCTTGAGCGACCTCACCAAGGCCCTTCTCGCCCAGGAATGCGGCAGCTTCGGCATCGAAGTCGTGTCACCACCGGACTACGATCGACAAGGCGGGCATATCGCATTTCGAGCACCGGGCGCCGGCGCCGTTACCGAAGCACTCCTTGCCCATGGCGTGGTGTCGTCATTCCGCCGCCCAGAGCAAATCCGGTTTGGCCTCGGCCCGCTCTACCTCTCCCATCATGATATCTGGACAGCGATCAGTCGCCTGAAAGACATCATGAAAACAGAACGCTGGCGGGCATCAGAATACCAACAGGTCTCCGTCTAGCCGGGTCGAGTCGGCGGGGCCGACCGCCCTGACTCGAATTGCGAATGGACTTGAGCAGCCGGGCCATCGATTGATGTATCGATGGTGTCAGTGACTGCGCGTTTGCGAGATATGCCAGGGGATCAGCCATCTTTCGGCCAAGGTGACAAGCCCAAACAGAGCGAGGCCGAGCAGC